>NZ_JBSRVI010000169.1:0-6288 GCF_055134445.1 Arcticibacterium sp. | reverse complement strand
CTTAGACTTCAGACGGCTTCGGTTTTTAACTGCACTGCTGCCTACCCAGATAACTTAAAAGATGCAAACGGAGACGTATATAAAGTATTTTTCGACAATCTAATGTCTTACCACATTGGCTGCGGAAACACCTTTACAGAGCAACAATATGAAAGAATGGAGAGTGCTCTAAACATGAGATTATCTCCTAGTGCTGAATATCAAATATCTGCACAGAAAGAAGCAAATTTCATTAGTATTAAACCTTTGAAAAAGAAAATATACTGTGCTGGAGAAACGATTACAGTAGGTCTAGAAACTACAGGATTGTTTAAAGACGATAATGTCTACAGCTTAGAAATATCTGACCAATACGGCTCTAATTTCAATATAGTGGAGAGCGATTTCCTAAAAGACAGCGTTAAAATAACATTGCCTGATGCCTTGGTACCTGGCACGGGCTATAGGTTCAAGATTAATGCTTCTTCACCCGCTATTTCCAGTTTCATATCCGAAAGCTTCCAAGTGAAAACCAGTGGGCAAATAAAATTATCAGCTCAGCAAACAGCCATAAACCTAGGAGAGCAAGCTATTTTAAAAGTCAGCATGACGGGTGGTGGCACTTGGAGTTTTATACTCAACGATAGTATGGCGTTTTCAAATATATATAGCTCAGAGCTAGAAATACCTGTCAAACCATCCCAAGATACCCTTTACCGCATCCTCAACGCAGAATACCTCTGCGGGGTAAAAGTCGACACCCAATATGTTGCAATAAGCGTGATATCCCCGAGCATCACTATCTCAGATTCTTTCGAAGGAGCTTTTTGTAAGAACGAGATTATTAAAATTCCGGTTTCGGGTTTAAACATTGAAAACATTGCAAAATATAGGGTTGTATTAAAAGGCATTAACAATAGCTATATAATTCAACCTAACATTTCCCCTTTCTCTGTAAATTTCTTATTACCCGTTGAAGTTATGGAAAACGAAACTTATGAGATGAAACTCACGGGGGAAGGCTTAGGGGACTTCAGTAAATCCATTTCCCTAACGATAAAAGAAACACCTGGTCAGCCCAGAATTATCAGCCCAGTGAAATACTGTTTCAATTCCCCTTCTACACCGCTTACGGCAGAAGGCGACAGTCTCTTATGGTTTTTAGCAGAAAAAGATGGCAAAGTATTTTCAAGTATCACACCTCCTACCACAGCTGATGGTGTGTATTTCTATTACGTATCTGAGGCTTCGGCGTCTGGGTGCTATAGTGAAAGAAGTAAAATAGAAGTTCAAGTAAAACCACCTGTTACTGCAAATTTAAGCGGAAGCAGTACCATAATTTCAGGAGACTCCACCAAACTAAAAATTGAACTCACAGGAGATGCTCCATGGAACATCCAAATGCAAGACGGAAGTTTATTCACCTCAGAAACCGCCACTTTTGAATATTTCGTGACGCCTTCTAGTTCTACCGCTTATAGCCTAAAGAAAGTAGAAAATTTTTGTGGAAACGGCTTTATTTCTGGCCTAGCAGAGGTGGAAGTGATTCTTCCTTTGGCTTCTTCATTAGAGCAGTTTAAACCCCTCCTAGTTTACCCTATCCCTGCCGACAACTACCTTGATATAGTGACCAATGTTTATGACCAAAAAGAGGTGAAAATAGAACTTTATGACCTAAACGGCAAGGTCGTTTTATCTGATAATTTCAAAACAGACCAAGGTCTAATAAGAATAAAGCTTCCAAGAGTAAACTCCGGAAGCTATATTTTGAAAGTCAATAGAGATAAAAAAAGCGATTCTAAAAAGGTTTATATTCGTTAAATCTTTAGAAGAAAGTACCTACAGAAATGGTAAGGTTCCCACTTTTACTTGACACCAATGCAGAATCAAAATTTTGTTCATTAGAAAGCGTATAAGGAGAGTATGAAGAATCAAAGGTATTCGCAGAATAGGCCGCATCTATAAAAAACTTAGGAGCTCTGTAACCTAAGCCTCCAGAAACTATTAACATAGTCCTATCAAGACCGTTGTTTACTTTAACAGGATCTGGCATGTAATTCACCCCTCCTCTAACACGAAACTTATCCTTTCTTAGCTCCAAGCCACCTTTGACATTCACCACATCTTTATAATATCCTTGGATACCTCTTTTTTGCTCCGCAGACCATACGTTATCCTCTTTATCTTTAACACCCATATTTCCATAGCTCACATATTCCGCTTCTAAACTTAACATTCCCACTTTTCTAGGTAACATATAAGAGACTCCCACGTTTCCTCTCAGCGGCGATGTGAAATTATATTTATAATCACCAGGTAAGGTCTCTACGGTATTAAAATCCGTTTGTATTACATCTGGTTTAGGATCAATACTTATGGCGGAGTAAAGTGTTTCTTTAACGCCCATTATAGTGGGTGTAGTGACATTAGCTCCCAATTTAAAATTCCTTGAAAGATTAAAAATAGCTCCAACAGAAAGATTAGCACCAAAACCACTTACCACCAAATCATCAACTGCTCTAAATCCATTAAATACTTCCCCTTGAGGAAAGAACTCCGTATGGTTTGTCACCATATTATAATTTAATGTTTGGAGCCCTAAACTGGCTCCTATATAGGTTTTATCTTGCAAATTTGCTGCATAAGTAAGGTTAATCTGACCTAAGTTACCAGACTCCGACACCGAACCCCTTTGCTCCACGGGGAAACTTGGCTCCGACACCACATAACCACCTTCAAATGGATTAATCATATAGGCTTGATAATACATAGATGTTCTAGTGTCTGAAAAGCCTGTATTGGTATCAAACTCACTATCTAAAACACCCGTATCGGCTCCTCTCTGGTTTGCTTGTTCCGCATAAAAGTCCATGATAGAACTTCTATTATTGACTCCTTGATAATCATACTCGTTATGAAAATTAACAAGTGTATTATAGCTAATGCCAAAATTGGAACGCTTAATTCCAGAACTCCTCCCAGGCTTGCTTATGACTACCGAAGCTTGGCCTAAACCAAAATCAGAAGAACTCCTTTCACTGCTATTACCCAAATAAGATGTAGACGTTGTTAAATTCCTAAAAACCGGACTAATGCTAAATTCCGATTTATTGTAAAACCCAAGCCCTGCTGGATTTACAACAGTACTACTGGCATCTCCACCCAATGCTGTAAAAGCACCACCCATGCCTATACTTCTGGCAGAACCATAGTTACTATAATGAGAAAATCTAAAGGCATCTTCTCCATAAAAATGTCCGCTCACGTCCACAGATTGTGCGTTAACCCAAACCGTAGAGGTAATAAGGGCTGCGAAACTTATTAATAATTTTTTCATTGAATTATGTTTTTTATAATCAAAAGCAGAACGCTTTTCTGCAGGTCCACTCTATTTCTATAGTGTTAATGAAGTACTATAGTATTAACGCTAAAATTTAAAAAAAAATACCCCGCCAAAGGTCCAATTGGAATCAGCGGGGTAAAACTATATTTTCACCACCTATTGTGGTACTAAGACTTATCTTGGTCTAGAAGAAGACGACGATGATCTACTGCTTCCTGATGAGGAAGAGCTAGAGCTTCCTCTAGAGTAATTTCCTGATGAAGTCGAACTTGGAGTAGTGCTTCTAGTGGTCGTAGCAGGTCTACTATATCCAGCGTTTGAGTTTCCGCTATTAGTAGCACCACTTCTTGAATATCCACTGTTAGAACCTGAAGTAGGAGTATACGATCTCGCAGACGACCTCGTATAGGTACTTGTTCTCGCCGAATTAGCAGAAGAAGTTGTTCTTCTCACCGCATCGTTTGAACCTGCAGTACTCAAGCTTCTACCCGAACTTCTAGTATAAGCATCATAAGATGTAGGTCTTCTTGCCGAAGTATATGTTGTACCAGAACTAGTAGAACCATTGGCTCTTTGAGTCAAACCAGAGTTTGTTCTAGTTGCCGTACTTGTTCCAGTAGTTCTTCTTGAACTAGACGCAGTGGATACTGGTCTTCTAGTGTTCACAAAACCATCATTATATATACTCGTAGATCTTCCTGAGCTTCTTGGCCCAAAACTTCTGTTTCCGCTATATCTAGAGTCTCCTGCTAAAACAGGCTGAACACCATAATAAGGATTAGAATAGCCATATCCGCCATAGTAATTTCCGTAAGAGCCATAACCCCAAGGCATATACCCATAACCGAATGAACTTCCATAACCGTAAGGGCTAAATCCACCTCCACCCCATGGGCTGAAACCAAAACTACTCATGCCATAATATCCGCCGTAAGCAAATGGGCTATAGCTCAAATATGAACCGAAGCTACTTCTAAAAGGAGAATAGGCAAAAGAGTTATAGCCGTATCCACCACCACCCCAAGGGTTGTTAAATGAATTCCAACTGTTAAAGTTTCTAGAACCACTCCATGCATAGTCATTCCATCCTTCCGAGTAACCATCTGCATAACCAGAAGAATATCCAGCATCAGGAGTATAGGCTCTTTTTAAGGAACTAGAAGTAACATAATTTTCGTCGAAATAAGTGTCTGTACCTTCCTCACTGCTTTCTGCAGGTAAGCGGTCGTAGGCATCGTTATAATCTGTTAAATATTCAGGAGCATAAGCTTCCGAAGATTTTGCCATGGTAGGAGCATAAGCCACAGGAGCATCAGAAGATGTTCCGTACATGTCGTCATACTCGCCATTGGTAACCAATGTCTTGCTAGTGGAGCAGCTACCTAAACCTACAGCCACTATAAGGGACAAACCTATATATTTATAATTTTTCATCATTCGTAATATTAAAATAGGACTTCTCTAATAAGTTCTTATATCTAAGATGCAAAAATATCAAGAAAGGTTGCATCATTAAAATGAATTTTCTTTCACGCCTTCAATATAGCTCTTTTGCTATATTAAAACGAACTACACCACTAGATATATACAAAGCTACCCAAAAAACTTATCTTTGCAACCTCTTTAAAAAGCCTAATGATTTAGAGAGAAAATATACACTTTAACTTAAATACGATAGAAATGGCAAAAGGGCTTCCTACTAGAAGTGAAAATTACTCGGAATGGTACAATGAATTAGTAAAAAAGGCTGATTTGGCAGAAAATTCTGATGTAAGAGGCTGTATGATTATAAAGCCTTACGGCTTCGCAATATGGGAGAAAATGCAAAGAGCTTTGGACGACATGTTTAAAGAAACAGGGCATAGCAATGCCTACTTCCCTCTTTTCATCCCTAAATCATACTTATCAAAAGAAGCCAGCCATGTGGAGGGCTTTGCCAAAGAGTGTGCGGTAATTACCCACTACAGATTAAAAAACGACGAAAACGGTAATGGCGTGGTGGTAGACCCAGAAGCCAAATTAGAAGAAGAACTCATAGTTAGACCAACTTCTGAAACGGCCATTTGGAACACCTATAAAAACTGGGTTCAATCTTACAGAGATTTGCCTATTTTATTAAACCAATGGGCCAATGTGGTCAGATGGGAAATGCGTACCCGTATCTTTCTAAGAACCACAGAATTTCTATGGCAAGAAGGACATACCGCCCATGCCACTAAAATAGAAGCGGAAGAAGAAACCAGAAGAATGCTGGATGTATACGGCACATTCGCGGAAGAATGGATGGCTTTACCAGTAGTAAAAGGCACCAAAACAGCCAGTGAGCGTTTTGCTGGAGCAGATGACACCTTATGTATAGAGGCTTTAATGCAAGACGGCAAAGCTTTACAAGCAGGTACATCGCATTTCTTAGGTCAAAACTTCGCAAAAGCTTTTGACGTGAAATTTCAAAGTAAAGAAGGAAAACTTGAGTACGTTTGGGGAACTTCTTGGGGTGTGAGTACCCGATTAATGGGTGCTTTAATTATGGCCCATTCAGATGATCAAGGTTTAGTACTTCCTCCAAAACTTGCTCCAATTCAAGTCGTGGTGATTCCTATCTATAAAGGAGAAGAACAATTGGCCGAAATTACGGCTATCATTCAGCCAATGTTGGATGAATTAAAGGCCAAAGGCGTTATCGTCAAATATGATAACGACGACCAAAGACCAGGTTGGAAATTTGCAGAATACGAACTTAAAGGTGTGCCTGTTAGAGTAGCAGTAGGCATGAGAGACCTTGAGAAAGGACTGATAGAAATAGCCAGAAGAGACAACTTGACCAAAGAACAAAGAAGTCTAGAGGGCTCTGCATCATATATTTCTGAGCTTCTTGACGAAATCCAAGATGCCATTTATCAAAAAGCATTAGCCTTCAAAACAGACAATACTTTTGAGGTCAACACATGGGAAGAGTTCCAAGAAAA
>NZ_JBSRVI010000168.1:0-65383 GCF_055134445.1 Arcticibacterium sp. | reverse complement strand
TGAAATTTTGAGGACTATCTATCCCAACCTGATATGCCACTTCAGAAACTCGTAAAGGGGTAGTTTCTAACAGTGATCTAGCTTTTAAAAGTTTTCTATGTCGGATATAAAGTGTAGTTGAAAAATTCAAATTCTTTTTGACTATCCTATGCAATTGCGACCTACTTAAGCCTAGACTTGAAGATAAGTTTTCAAGAGAAAACGACGTTTCACTTAAATTTTTGTCAATAGTTTCGTTTAATTTTTCAATCAAACTTTTTTCATGGTTGACCATATTTCAATTAATGGCTTAGGCTATAATTTCTAAATAACCCTATCTAAATTGCCAGCAATTTAAGCTTTTATGCTAGTAATAATGAATACATTATTAAATTTTGATTCATTCTTTATAAGACTGTTTGGTTTCTAAATCTCCCATTAATTTCTAAAACTCATTCCATATCTATTATTTTATAATGATAGAATCCAAGAACATATTTCATAACACATAATGTCAATGTAGGATAGATGTTAGGCTTGTAATTAAAATCTGTTTTAATCAGCGATTTAGGCTATTCCACCAACTGATGTTTCAAATAATTCCTTAAATTTTTCACCAATTCAACCCTTATAAAATGAAAAGAAGAAAAATATTAAAAACTTTAGGTAAGGCATCCATAGCCGCTTATGCCATTCCCACCTTTATTCCAAACTCTGTTTTCAGTGCCAATGATAGACTGCGAATAGCTGTATTAGGGGTAAACGGAAGAGGTAAAAACCATATAGCAGGATTTATGGAGCAAGACAATGTAGAAGTGGCTACGCTCTGCGACCCAGACATGAACATCAGTGGACAAAGAGCCAAAGAGTTTGAAGCAAAATATGGCAAAAAGGTAAGCATAGAACAAGACCTTCGAAAAGTCTACGAAGACAAAAGCATAGATGCGGTGAGTATAGCTACACCAAATCACTGGCATGCATTGGCTGCCATCTGGGCATGTCAAGCAGGTAAAGATGTGTATGTAGAAAAACCAGCTTGCCATACCATTTGGGAAGGACAACAATTAGTAGCAGCAGCAAAAAAATACACACGTATAGTGCAGCACGGTGTGCAATTGCGAAGCTCAAAATCTATTCAAGAGGCTATTCAACATTTAAGAGATGGGCTTATTGGTAAAGTATACATGGCCCGTGGAACGGTTTATAAATGGCGTCCAAGTATTGGAGATAAAGGAAACTCAAAAGTACCCGAAGGACTTGATTGAAATCTTTGGCAGGGGCCTGCCAAAGAGAAAGAATTCTCAGAAAATTATGTGCATTATAATTGGCACTGGTTCTGGGATTATGGCAATGGCGATATAGGTAACCAAGGCATACATGAAACCGATTTGGCCATGTGGGGACTAGACGTTGGCTTACCAGAAGAAATAACTTCAGCAGGTGGTAAATACCTTTGGAACGACTGCAAGGAAACTCCAGAACTTCTCACCTCTACATATAACTACCCGAAAGAAGGAAAAATTATAGAATTTGAGGTAAGACCTTGGATGACCAATCAGGAAGATGGCGTAAACGTAGGTAACCTTTTCTATGGAGACAAAGGCTATATGGTCATAAACGGCTACGCTGATTACAAAACATTTTTGGGAAGAGAAAAAGAGCCTGGCCCTTCTGGAAAAGAAGGAGGCGACCATTATAAAAACTTTGTGGAGTCTGTGCGTGCACAAGATTACAGTCATTTGAATGGCCCTATAGAAACAGGATACAAGTCTTCTGCTTTGGCACATTTAGGAAACATAGCTTACCGATTAAAAAGGCAATTAAATTTTGACCCAAGTACCGAGAAGTTTATTGGCGATGAGCAAGCAAACGCCATGTTAAAAGGGCATTATAGAGCTCCTTTTATGGTGCCTAAGATTGTTTGAATACCGCTCGCTCAAAAAGCACCAATTGGTTTGGTCACAAAACCTTTTGGTGTTATTATTACGCATAGACAGGTGCTTTTTATACTTAGTTTTGATTGGCAAAGCTGTAAATCGTACAGTTCATTTGTATAATTATTAGCTTCAAAAATTCATCAGATTAATGAGCCAACATTATTCCATTTTTAAGTTTTTCTTATTCTTTATCCTCTTTTTAGGGCTAATAAGTACCGCTAACGCCCAAGAACCCTGTGGCACAACGGAATTGCTCAAAGAGCAACTGAAGAACGACCCTGACATGCAAAAAAGAATAGATAAAATGGATGAGCAAGTGAAAATATATATGGCTAATCCACAACTACTTAATGATGACTTGGTCACTATTCCTGTGGTGGTTCATGTTATTTATCATACCGAGGCAGAAAATATTTCTGATGCACAAATTTATAGTCAGTTAGAAGTGCTTAATGAAGACTTTAGAAGATTGAATGCCGATACCATAAACACTCCTGCCATTTTTAAAGATAGAGCTGCTAACATTAACCTTAAGTTCGTATTAGCCAAAAGAGACCCAGATGGCAATGCTTCATGCGGTATAACCCGAACTTACACGGATAGTACAAAATTCAATTACTACACTACTATGAAATATAATAGTTCTGGCGGCCATGATCCATGGCCAATGAAGGATTATTTAAACATTTGGGTTTGTACATTAAAAACTGGTCTCTATGGTTTTGGTACTGCTCCTGGTGGCTATGACCCCGTAGATGGAATAGTAGTAGTTCCTAGAGCTTTTGGAAGAGGTAATGAATTTGATCTTTTTCCACATTTAAGCCAGGGTAGATTAGCTACGCACGAAGTAGGGCACTGGCTTAGATTAAAACATATTTGGGGAGATGGAAATTGTAATATTGATGACGAAATTTCTGATACCCCAGTTGCAGATGGCTCTAGTTCCTTTTATAATACATGTACTTTCCCAGATCGAAATTCATGTAATTATATTGAATATGATGGAATTGACCAGCCAGATATGATTCAAAACTATATGGACTATTCTTTCGCATGCATGAACCTATTCACTGAAGATCAGAAAACCTTGATGAGGGTTGCTTTTGGTCCCCTCGGTGCACGTAGTACCTTACGTAGCTCACTTGGAGCTACTTCAACTCTGGGAAACATTTTAACGCTAATTATACAATTTGACGGAAACGCGGAGGAGGTTTCATGGGACATTGTAAATAAATCTACTAATGATACGGTATCCTCTTCTAATGGAGTAGCTGGCGAGCAAACTCGTGAATCCAATTTAAATTTACCAGATGGGGACTATACTTTCAATATATATGATGGATATGAAGATGGAATTTGCTGTGGTTCTGGCTATGGAAATTACTTATTGAAATCAAAATTTGATACGTTACATATTTCCAATGGCATGTTTGGGGCAGGAGAAAGCTTTGACTTTAATCTTAATAATCAGCATTTTCGATTTGTAGGCCCAGGTACTGATTGGTATGAAGCGGCAAATTGGAATCATGCAGTACCATTAACGTTGGGCTGTCAAGAGTACAAAATAATTATTGAGTCCAATTGCATTAGAGCAGACGGCCTTGAAATAAAACCACCAAATGGACTTCTTATAAAACATGGGGTGACATTCTCTGCTACGGTTAGTCCTTAAAATTCAAATTTTAAAATTCAATAGGTTTTAACAATGAATCATTCATTGTCAAAAAAAGTCTTTAGAAAGCTATAAAAACAAGAATGGTAGATACCCTTAAAACTGCAGTATTCTTATGTCTAGTTTTTAACTAAATTTGATAAAAACCCTATAAATACAAATGAAGAAATTATTAGCTCTTTTGCTACTTTTTGTTTTAAGCACACAAATACAAGCCCAAGAAATCGGTATTATTATGGGTACCGCCCGTGACTATATGCGAGACGGAAATGTAGAAGAAGGTCTTATTAAGCTCAAAAACATGGGCATCAAGTACCTAGAAGGCACAGGGGCTCGAGGAATGGCCAATGAAGATTATAAGGCTCTTCTGGATAAGCACGGGTTTCAAGTCATAGCTGGAGGAACGTCGTTCGATAAACTTGAAAACAAGGAAGAAGTGGATGCCTATATCAAGACTTTGAAATTCTTTGGTGCCAAATACGCTGTTTGCTACTGGATACCTCATAACGGAGACAACTTCACTTTTGAAGACATGCAAAAAGGAGTAGCTGTTTTCAACAAAGCGGGTAAGCAGTTTGCAGAAGCGGGAATATCATTTCTTTACCACGCACATGGCTATGAATTTAGACCTTATAATGGAGAAGGCACCATGTATGACTATATGATGGCAAATACAGACCCACGATACGTCAATGTGGAAATGGATGTTTTTTGGATGAGAAATCCAGGTCAAAATCCTGCTGCACTACTTAAAAAATATCCAAATAGATTTCCAGTAACCCACCTTAAAGATAGAATGAAAGGCTCGGTGGATAATCTTAACGGACGCCAAGATCCTAACAGGAATGTGGTCTTGGGTTCTGGCGATGTCAACATCGCTGAGGTTATGAAAGCCGCCAAAGAAGTGGGCGTTAAATACCATTTTATTGAAGACGAATCTTCCAGAGCAGATGTGCAGCTTCCTATGCATTTAGCCTACCTAAAAACTTTAGATTACGAGAATCAAGCCGTGGAATTATCCTTAACGAAGTTTCACAAAGCCTTGGAAAATGCCGATTCACTGGCCTTAAACAATCTTACCTGTGATGAGCTTACCTATGGTCACTCTAACGGAAAAATAGAAAACAGAGCCACATTTATAAATAGCCTTCTAAGCGGCGAGTCAGACTTTGTTAAAATCAATTTTAGCAAGCCCGATATTACCATAAAAGGCGATGTGGCCTGGGTAAGGGCAGTCATGAACGCCGACATAGTTGATGGAGGAAAGCCCAACACGATTGCCTTAAAAATTCTTTATGTCTGGACAAAAGAAGACGGTTTTTGGAAGTTGCTCGCTAGACAGGCCGTCAAGTAACGAAACACCAAGTTCAGTGAGAAGAAGCCTTTGCGTGGTTTCTTCTCATTGATTAATTAAAACGTAATAGATATTCTTCCAAATCGTCTTCCGTATTTAGATCCAATTTCTTTCTGAGCCTATATCTGGCTTTCTTCACTCCGTCTGTAGATATACTTAAAATTTCACTAATATCTTTAGACGATAAATTCATTTTCAATAAAGAAACAAGGCGAATTTCGCTTTGACTTAAAACCCCATGCTTTTCCATCAAATTTTCCATGTAACCAGAATGCAAGCTATTAAACTCTGTGGAAAATTGCTCCCATAGGTTTTCTCCCGAAACATCTCGTCTTATGAGTCTACCTATTCTTCTTGAGATTTTATCCACCGTAATGTCAACCTCTTTCTTCAATCTCTCAACCTCCTTTTCCAATGTGCCTAAAAACTCATTTTTACGTGCCAGCTGTAGAGCCTTACTTGCCAATTCCTTCTTTTTAAAATCTAAGGATTGCTCTGCAATGATGACTTTATCTTGTGCTATTTCTAATTTTTGTTGGTAGATCATCTGTTCTCTTTTACGCTTTTGATACAAAGCATAGAAAAGGCCTAAACCAATAACCGCTAGTAAGAATAGCCCTAGAGCTAATCCATATTTTTTCAGTTTATCCAACTCGGCATTTTTGTTAAGTAAACTTATCTCTGCATCCTTCTTCTCGGTCTCATATTTGGTCTGAATTTCATTAATTTGTTTGGATTTATTCAGGTTAAATAAGCTATCGCTCAAAACTTGAAACAATTCCATTTCTTTGATAGCTCTATCTAAATTACCATTTTTGACATAAATTTCTTTCGCTATTTTATGAGCATCCTTCTCTAGGTCAATGCTTCCTGCTTTTTTAGAGAGTTTAATTCCAGAACTTATTTCTTTTTCAGCCAAGCCTATTTTACCTTGTTTAAAATAGGTGTTCGCCAAGTTTATTCTTAAGTCTGCTTCGACATTTATGTACTCATTTCTTTCTTCTAAAACCAAACCCCGCTTAAGCACCTTTTCTGCCTCTCCATACTTCCCTAATAAATTATAGACGTTACCAAGGTTGTCTAAAACTATCATCTCAGCGAATTCGTCTTTTTGTTCAAGACAAATTTCTAGAGCTTCTTTATAGTAAGCGACAGCATCCTTAAAAAGCCCTTTTTTCTTGTAAACAATACCAAGGTTTTGAACAGAACTTAGAATGTCATAAGACTCCCCCTCCTCTTTATAAATTTTAAGAGCACTCTTAGTTACTTCAATAGACTTATCCAAATTGCCTATTTTACTATGAACAATACCCATGGAGTTTAGTGCGTGAGCGGCATTCAAATTATCCTTCATTTTGAGAGCCAATCTATAAGCATCATTTGCCGTTTTCATCCCTTCATCAAGTCTATCTATATCGATATTAAGAATGGTCATTTTATGATATACTTCCATTAAAGCCGTGGAATCATGCTTGGCTAACAGTATATTTTTGGCCATTTCATAAAGCCCATAAGCTGCTGTACTATTCCCTATAAACGCCTCTATTCTAGCCTTAAAAAGATAATTGTTTGCCAGTAGTTTTTCCTTGCCATCTTTCTTATTAAAACCAATGGCTCTATCAATATAGAAATTTGCTGAATCTATTTTATCTAAGAAAAAATAAGCTTGGCTCACCCTCCAAGTCGTCTCAGAAAGCTTGTCTGATTTAAGTACAGCGGCCATTTCATGGGCTTGTTTAGCATAATTCAGATTTGCTTTTGGGTCGTCGTAAAGCGTTGCTAAATTTTTGTTAATGAGCTTGTCAAGTTCCTCGGGAGATTGCGAAAAAGACAACTGAGATATAAAACTTAGAATGAGGAGATATCTGAGCATTAATTAAAGGGGCTTAAGTGAATGCTTTAAATATAGGCAATAATCACTTTTAACCATCAATTGGAGCCCTTTGGTACATATAATAAATTATTATGACCCTTTATCAACTGAGGTAAGACCCAAATTCAGTTAAGTTACTTTCATGGTCATTTTCAAAGTTCATCTAGGCAGCCCTAGTACCTAAATGAACTTCTAGATTTTTTTTCATGGCTATAAAGGGCTTTTCTATTTTTTAGGCTAAAACACGCTGAAACAAATTTGGATGCTGCCTAGAAAGCATTGATTTTCTTCTCCTAGGAATCGCCAACGTTTCATTATTTAACAAATGAATTATAGAACCATTTGAAATTCCCTTTATAAATGCTTTGTTGACCAAGTTTGCTCTATCAACCCGAATAAAAGAATACTCTTGCAATAGCACTTCAAAATATTTAAGGTTATAAGCCGACAATAACTCCTTCCCATCGGTAGTATGAAGAATGGTGTAGTTATCTGAAGCTTGTAGATAAAAAACATTTCTGAATGAAATTCCTTTCAAAATTTTTGGTAGTAATATCATTCTCAAAAAATTAAAATGGTCTGAACAAATAGAATATGTGAAGATACCGTGGGCGGCAAGAAATCACCAAAAATACTAGGTAGACAAAGGGTAGACAAAACCCAAAATGGCTCTACAGAGAGCAGCAAGCCCTATTATGAAAAATCAAAACTGTTGATGTCGCACCAAGATATCCATGCCTTTACTAAGTATATGCCTAAAACCCTCCTCGGTTAAGGTTAAAAACCACAATTATTATTTCTTTTCCGAAATCAAATCAATTTCAAATTTTAACGTAATCCGGATTTTCGAATGTTTCTGCAGTATGTCCAGGAGCCACATAAAATGCAATGCCTTTACCTACTTTCATTTTCCAAATGTTTGGATGGAATTCTCCCATACCCCATTTTTTGTCTTTCATCCAAAGTAAGTTTCCATTGGGAATAATCTTGTTGCCGTCCATCGCATAAAGCACCTCTGCTCCTTTTTCTCTAGGTTCAGAATTGAAGACATACCATTCTTCCTTAAGTTTTAAACTAGTAGGGAGTTTCGTTCGGCTCAAACTATCTACAGACTTTTCAAGATAAATGGTAGCATCCTGTAGTTGCGGATTTAAAGAGTGATGAGAAAATGTAGTTCCTAAAATATGATCATAATACCACTGCCAATGGTGAGAGAAATCCCCTGCTGCATGAATACCCAAAATACTTCCACCATTTTCAAGATAGCTTTGAAAAGCGACTCGCTGCTCTTCTGTTAAAACTTGGCCAGAAACATTATTCCAAATCACGACATCAAACTTGGCCAGTTGTGCTGCATTAAAAACACCGGCTTTGTCGGTTTCGTAAATAAACCAACCGTTTTTTTCTGCCATTTCATGAAACACTTTTTTGCCCGCGACAATGGCATCGCGATGAACAAAACCGTTCGTTTTCGAAAAAAGCAGAATGGACTTTTTGTCATTCATAAAAGTTATTTCTGGTATCTCAGTTTCATAAAAAGGCATGCCTTTAGTCACTCTATACATAAAGTAGCTCACAAAAAGAGCACCCCCTAAAAACAAACCGCCAATGCCTATTCCAATTCTTTTAAGCCATTTTTTCATATTCTAATAGGGGTCGTACATATTATCTTTTATAAATGAATTACGCTTTGAAACCGATTTGATTATTTCTCACTTAAACACTCAAAATATAATAAGCTAATACATAGTTTTGTGAGCCTATGTTAATGATTGCTTATTCGCCCATTTATAAATATGAACTACCAGAAGGACATCGGTTCCCGATGGAAAAGTATGAGCTCATTCCCGAGCAATTGCTCCATGAAGGTACAGTAAATCAAGAAAATTTCTTTCATCCACCTGCACTTTCGGACGAGGAAATATTACTAACTCATACTTCTGAATACCTATATAAATTAAATACCCAAACACTTTCACGAAAGGAAATACGAGCTATCGGCTTTCCAATGTCTGAAAAGTTGATACAGAGAGGCCGCCATATCTCTTATGGTACTTTAATGTGTGCTCGATTTGCTATGGTACATGGCGTCTCGATGAATATTGCTGGTGGTACACACCATAGCTTTGCCGGCCATGGTGAAGGATTTTGTATTTATAACGATATAGCCATTTCAGCCAACATTCTTCTTCATGAGGGTATTTTTAATAAAATATTGGTGGTAGACCTTGATGTACATCAAGGAAACGGCACAGCCAAAATCTTTGAAGCAGACCCCAGAGTTTTCACTTTCAGTATGCACGGTGCTAAAAACTACCCTGGCAGAAAAGAAATAAGCGATTTAGATATTGGCCTGCCAGATGGCACTGAAGATGAGCTTTACTTAAAAACTTTAAAAGAAACACTCCCAAGGCTTATAGAAAATGTGCAACCGCAGATAGTTTTTTATTTATCTGGTGTAGATATCCTAAATTCTGATAAATTAGGAAGACTATCTGTTTCTATGGCAGGTTGCAAAGAACGGGACCGTTATGTTTTACAAACTTTCAAAGACCATAATATCCCAATTTGCATCAGTATGGGTGGCGGATATTCTCCTCATATAAAAGACATCATAGAGGCACATTCAAATACTTTTAGAGTCGCTTCTGAGATATTCTTCTGATTATGACTATTCAAATAACAATAGATAGAATTTTTAAGATTGTTGTCTTTTCCATATGAAAGCATCTCTCAATAGAAGTAATTTCAAATCAAATTCCCAATGCTCATCTAGCTTTATAAAATCAGCCATGCTTAAATACATTTTTCCTTTAATCGTTCTTCTAGCCTCTTGTAAAACCTCCACTGAAGAAGAAGCAGAAAGTAAAAAGCAAGATGATAGCATCCAAGCTCTCTTAGACTCGGCCAAGGTTCAAGGCTCCATCCTAATTTTTGACACCAATGAAAATCTTTACCTTTCCAATGATTTCAAATGGGCCGAAACGGGCTTTATACCAGCTTCTACCTTCAAAATAGCCAACTCTATTAATGCTCTAGAAAATGGGATTGTGGAAGATACCAGCAGCATGTTCCAATGGGATGGAGAACCTAAATTCCTTAAATCTTGGGAGGAAGACATGAATTTCCGCCAAGCTTACCAACGCTCTTGCGTCCCTTGTTACCAGGAAATAGCTCGAAAAACGGGTGTTGACACAATGAAAATCACATTAAGCAAAATTGGTTATCCAGGAATGCTTTTCGACAGCACAAGCCTTGATAATTTCTGGCTTGAAGGAAACTCAAAAATATCGCAGTTCCAGCAGATTGATTTCCTAAAACGCCTTTATAAAAAAGAGCTATCCGTTTCTGAAAAGACCTATGATGTCATGAAACAAATCATGCTTTTAAGCAATAGCCCAGAATATAAACTATATGGAAAAACAGGTTGGGCTACACAAAAAGAATTAAACGTTGGCTGGTTTGTGGGCTACGCAATAACCGCCAACAATGTCTATTTCATCGCTACCAACATTCAACCAGCAGAAGGTTTTGACATGGATAATTTTGGCAAAATCAGAATGGGAATTAGCTTAGAAGCTTTGGATAAAACAATAAAAAGATAACTCAGCCACCATTGCTGGCTTTTACAGCTTGTAAGTCCTTTCCAAGGAAATAAGACATGTAGTGCTTTAATACCCATTTTTTACATAAAAACATGCTTTATAGGTAACCGGATAAGAAAATTGTATCTTTCAATTGAACCTCGATTTAAAAGTTGCAATTATGAAACAGACTTATAAAATAGAAAACCTGCAAAATCAATCCTCAAAAGAATTACCAATCGCATGGCACTCGTCGGATTACATAAACATCCTTGATAAGCTAGGATTTTCGGAGTCTGAGAGTCTAAAAGAATCTGAATTGGAGGAGATGACTTTAATGGCTATTGCGGACTTAGAACCAACTGAGGCTGCTATAGAATTATTAACACTTTCCTTTCCAGACCATTTGAACGAAGGTCAGATAGATCAGATTGCAAATGATATGCAAGGTGATAAGATTTTTGAAGAGTACCCAGAAATCGCACTTCATCATCGCTTATTCGCTGTGAATCAACTCTTAAGAAAAGCTTATAATGGAAAATTTCCATCTGGAGAAATCGTTAAAATTCAATTTACAATAGTTGATCACAAGAACAATTTTGACGCTGCGGAGTCAATTTCAAAAGAAATTCTATTGAAAATTCTTGCTCCGGCTATGCCGGATAACTCATTAATTAAAAGACTCTTCCCTGATGAATTAGCGGGCGAAAAAGAATTTACAGATGCAGATGCTATCGTTTGGCGTTCAGAAATCTCCAAATCAGAAAATAAATTTAACGTAGAGCTTATTAGCTCCGACTACTGGTTAGGCGACCTACGTCAGATTAGCGATAGCTATGATGTTACCGTCGAGATGGCAGAAGAAGAATAACCTCCTGAGGATTAGAGACCCTTCACAGGAAATTCCATTATTGATAAAATATACGTCGTTGAAAACACCCACTCCTAATATCATTGCTTTTACTAACGACCTTTATCAGATCATTTAAAAAGTCTATGGAAACTATGTGATTACTTTTAAGAGTTAAAACACTTTTCCCCGCCCATCTTTCCTTCGTTTAAATGCCTACTAATCGGCTTTGGGCTTAGCCCGTTTACGCTTTACTATCTAAACTCTAATTATTATTTAAATAAAAGACCTTCGGTGAATCACCAAAGGCCTATATTCTTTGTCTTAATTAAATAGTGAACCGTTATAATACGATATGACATTGCTGAATTTCCCTTCTTTGTTGACATTATGCTGATAGTGAATTGGCAATTCAATCGCCTTTTTATCAGACTTTCTGATCAGGTGCAATTTCCACCAGGAATACAATACCCCTGAGTCACCCATTTCATAATGCATATAATCAGGATAACCCACTTGCTCAAAACCCACAAGGTCATAATTTTCTAAAAAAGCCGCTTTTTGAGCCTTATCTTCTGCTAAAGAAATAGATTTAAAGCCTTCTGCATTCATATCTCTAAAAGAGGCGTTATCTGCGAAAAAACTATAATATTTCTCATAAGCCCCGTTCTCTGCTGCCGCTAACATCAATCGCAGTTTGTTGATGTTTTCGTGTTGGCTGTAAATGGTTCCATTCTTTCTTTCTGAATATGCTCTGCCAATTTCACTTCCAATTTCGGGGTTATTGTAGTTCATCACACGTCTAATTTTATTGTCTTTGGTTAGCGTAAATGACCTATGTAAATATTGATCAATTTTTACACCCGTTTTTTTATGAACGCCTTTTCTTATGTCCCAAGATTCTACTGTGACGGCATTATTGTCGCTTGGGTCTTTGGCATATTCAAAAGCATCTTTATATGATCCCCCCATAGTTTCAATTGAGAAATAATCTATATTTTCATGAATCCATGCAGTTGTTTTCAGAAAAGAAGATTTATCATTCCCTTTGCTAAACTGGGTAGAACCTACGGGACTAAAAGCTCTAAAATCATCGGTCATCATTGTTGACATTGCCGTTGTGTCACCTTTTACGATGGCTTTCGTAAAAGCCTCCACCACATTTATAGCAGGGTGCTCAATGTAGATTTTACCGTTTTCCTTTTTTTGGCCAAAGCCGATGAAAGGTAACATCATCAATAAAGCTATAATTATTTTTTTCATAGTAGTTTTATCCGTTTTTATGGTGCTGATACCGCACAGTTTTAGGTTAAATAGTAATAAAGTAAACGCTTTGTTATGCTGTATAGTAAGGACGAAGTATAGTGTGTTAAACTTCTTTTTAAGACCTATTCTTTATCATTTAGAGCCCTTAAATTGAGGCTTGTGGTGATATCTGTTTAAATTTATTCATAGGTGAACAGCTAATTCATCAACTTCGCTTTCAGTTCTTCCAGTTGAGTTCTCAAGTCATTCGTTTCCTGAAGTTCAGCTTTGAGAGCTTCAATCTGCTCCTGTTGTTCTTGAATTGCATTTACCAGCGGCATCACAAAATCAGAATAGGCTAGCGAAAGCATCCCGTCGTCAGACTTTTTAAACCACTAAAAGGAACACCTAAGGCTGTTATTAATTTTTCAATATCCTGAGCTATGAAACCGTCGTATCGAACTTTGTTTTTATCTGCGATGTAGTTGTAAGAAACTGTTTTCAGACCATTTATAAAATCTAAACCTAAGCGACTGGTGTAAAGAATACCTTCCTTTAAACGTCTGTCAGACGGATTACTCCAAGCCACTTGGCCTTCGATAACGGAGATATTGGCATTACCAATCCTTACTTTATTGGTGGCATCCACTATCGCATTTTCTCCTATAGCCGTAGCGTTTGAAATGATTTCGGAACTCGCATCAGCTCCGAAACCCAAAAAAGTATTATAACCACCTGTAGTGGTTTTTCTCCCAACATTTACACCAATGGCTGTATTATAAACGCCAGACGTGACCTCTTTAAGGGCAAATACTCCTACTGCGGTATTGCCTTCTGCATTAGCATTAATAAGTGCCCAATTACCAATGGCTGTGCTATAACTATTGGTGTCATTTTTAAATAGTGCAGAATTCCCTATCGCCGTATTTCGTATTCCAGTGGTATTATAGTAAAGTGCTAAATTCCCTATACCTGTATTGTGCGAACCTGTTGTATTCGTCGTCAAAGCGTAAGCTCCCACGGCTGTATTTGCTGGTGCTGTAGTATTGTTCTTAAGTGTCAAAACTCCAAAAGCAGTGTTTACAAAACCCGTGGTATTGGAAAACATGGAAGAATCACCAATGGCAGTGTTATTATCAGCGGTATTATTTTTAAGAGCGTTGGAGCCAACCGCTACCGATTGTTGACCAATTGTTGAATTGGATTTTCCTTCTACGCCATTAGGAGTAATGGTAATGGAGCCGTCTTCTGTGCCTTGTACCGCAATTTGTCCGTTTATAAGGAGGGAACTAAAAAGAAAAAAAAGAAAGTAGGATTTATTCATAATCATTTAATATTCAACTAGTTTATGGAAAAACATTAAGCATTAAGATAGGCCTTAAAAGCAGCCACCCGCCTGCGAGAAAGAAAAATATCTTCTGCATTTTTTCTCCTAGTATTTGGTATGTTCCTAGAAGTATAATGAACTGTGAAGAAGTCCAGATAGTCGAGATTAATGAGCGTGGAACGGCTGGTTCTAAAAAAATGAAAAGGTTTTAATCGCTTTTCTAAGGTTCCTATGTTGGTAGACGATAAAAGCTCGGTACCGTCTGTAAAATGAATTACGGTATAGTTATCTTGAGCTTCTAACTTTGAGATATAGCTTGGGCTCACGCTTCGGCGTGCACCTAAATGGACTATTTTTTTCATGATATTTACTAAGCTTTTTTGTATTCTTTAAAGTTAGAACATGACTTTCCAAGGCACTTATTACATTGTGCCAGAAACTTAGCTTATTGTGTCATGGTTTATGCCCAAATAAGGACCTCTGTCCTTTCAATCCATAAAAGAGAGCTAGATTTGTACGTTTTTTCTATATGGTTTCGCCTTAGTTTTAGGGTAGGCGTTATGAAATCATTTTCAGCGGTCCATTTATCTTCTAACACCACTATTTTCTTTATTCTCTCGTAAGGCTTTAATGCGGAATTCACTATGTCTAAGTGTTTTAGTAAATCTTGCTTGTCATGTTCATTGAGGTCTTCTTCATTTAACGTGACAAGGGCAATAGGCTGAGGAAGCCCTTCGCCTATCACACAGATATGGTCTAGGTAAGTCTTTATGGCAAACAAGTTTTCTATCCTGCTTGGCACCACATATTCTCCCTTGCTGGATTTGAATATTTCCTTTACCCTACCCGTAATTTTCAGGAACCCATCTTTATCGAGTTCTCCCATATCTCCGGTATGAAGCCAGCCATCAACATCAATAGTATCCGCCGTCAATTCTGGTTCTTTAAAATAGCCTACCATATTCCAAGGGGAGCGACTTATTATCTCACCCGTGTCGGGCAGAATTTTCATTTCTACGCCATCCCAAGGTTTACCCACGGTATCATCTTTTGTCAGCTCTTCGGGCATGATACTGCTTACACCCAAATTTTCGGTCATGCCGTAAATTTGCGTAAGGTCAATGTCTATTTTCCTAAACCACTCCACCAAGCTAATTGGAACACTTGACGCTCCAACAAGACTTATGACAGCATCCTGCAATCCCAGACCTCGTTTTATTTTTCTTTTAATGAAACCGTTCATCATCGGTATTTTCAAAAACAGGTCTAACTTCTTTTGAGAAATAGCATCTAATATCCCAGCCTGAAAGGCACTCCAAATACGGGGTACAGCTAAGAAGTGGGTAGGGCTAGCATCGGCCAAATTTCTTTTAAACGTTTCTAGTGACTCCACAAAATAGATGACTCCGCCCGCCACTATAGCGGCTCCGCCCACTGCACAGCGTTCTCCCGCATGAGCCATAGGCAAATAAGAAAAGAAACGAGCATTTGGGGTATCCCACTTTAGTCTTTCATACACAACGGGTAATACGGCTGAAGTCATCCTGTGATTAACCATCACCCCTTTGGGATTACCTGTGGTTCCAGATGTATATATGATGGTATAAATTTGATTTATTTCTGCATGAATATCTTCTTGTAGCGGCTTATTATTGGACATGATAGACACCCACTGTATATGTAAAGGGTCTGGATTATACCTTGGAAAAGAGATGCGTTTTATATCCTTGGAAATCTCTTTTTGAATACTTGATATATCATCCAATTTACCGAGGAAAAGCACTTGGCAATGGCTGTGTTCTAAAAGCTCTACTAACTGCGAGCTATTTAAGCTTGGATAAAAGGGAACGACAACATGCCCTGCCATGATGATAGCCAAGTCGGTAATTATCCATTCTGCACAGTTTTTAGATAATAAACCAATATTACTTTGAGGAGGTAAATTCAGTGAGATAAGATATGCGGCTAATTTTCTGATAGATTGACCAGCTTCTGCCCAAGTAAAATCTATATATACTCCATTAAAAGGCTGTTTAAGGAAAATCTCATTTGCTTTTTCCTGCTCCCATTTATAGAAATGCCACATGACACCCTTATTTTCCTCTTTCATTCCCATTCTTAATAATCCAATAAAAAAGTATGCTTCCATCCCATTGGAGTAACTCACTTTCCCTACATGATGGATTCTTGCAATTGTTCGATAGTGTCAAAAAAACGCTTGAATTCTGGACTTGTCTTAAAATAACGAGCCCTTCTAAAGGCCTGATGAATCATCAGCATACGCCCTTCATGCTGTTCTTCTGCCTTTTCAAAACATTTATAAGCTTTCATAAACTCTCCAGTGGCCACATATAATTGAGCCAAATCGTAATTACATGTTAATCCAGAATTGACTCTTTCCTCTACTTCTTTAATAAGATTTTGTGCATCTTTTTGTTCTCCTAAAAAAACATAAACGAGGGCTAAAAGTCCTTTAGAATTAGCACTGGGATACATTTTACTAGCATTCAAAGCATAAGGTAAAGCCTCTTTGTACTTCTGTTGCTCTAGTAAAACCAAACCCTTCATAAAGTAGCCCGTCCAGTGGTCTGTGTTTTTAGAAATAGTTTTGCCTGCCAACTTTAGACTTTCCTGTAAGTCGCCCTCCATCCACTTCATTAGACTCCAATTAGAATAATAGAGGCTATTAAATGGGTCTAACTGAATGGCCTGAGAAAAGAACTGATCGCATTTATCATGCTGACCAATAAATCCGTAAAACATGCCATATTGCATGTGAATTTCAGGTGAATTTGGGTTTAATGCATAAGCCTTTTCAAAGGCCGTTTTAGCGGCTTCAAAATCCCAGTTATACCAAAACTTCATTTCGCCATCGGCATTATGACTATCGGCATTTTGAGGCTCTAATTCCAAAGCCCTATTAACAGCATTTTTGGCTAAAAGAATACTTTCGGCAGGAGGTAATTCCGAGAAAAACCAAAGATGAATATAGCAGTGGGCTATCCCAGCGTAAGCATTTGCATAGCCTGGTTCTAGCTTAATAGCCGCTTTATAAAAATCGATAGCTTTGAAAAAATTGTCGTTATTATTGAATTTATAATGAAAGAAACGACCTTGAAGGTATAATTGATAGGCTGCCGTGTTATTGGTTGAGCGTTTCAGCATACTTTCCTTTTGCTCCCCCAAGAGTTTGATTTTTATCTGTTCTAATATGGCCACTGAGATTTCGTCTTGTATATCAAAGACATCTATCAATTGCCTATCATAAGTTTCAGACCAGAGATGAAACCCATCTTCTACCTTTATTAACTGAGCTGTTATCCTAAGTTTATCTTTTGATCGCCTTACACTACCCTCTAAGATATAATTGACGTTCAACAATTTTCCTAGCTGTCGCAAATCAGGCGTTTTCCCTTTAAACCTAAAAGAAGAAGTGCGTCCCGCTACTTTAATTTGAGGCACTTTGGCTAGCACGTTTATGACTTCTTCTGTTATACCGTCACTAAAGTATTCTTCCTCTTGTTCGCTCATATTTACAAAAGGAAGTACCGCAACGGAGTTATCACATTGATTCTCAAATGTATGAGAAAACGACTCCCTTCTAAATTCTGAAGGATTAATAGAAAACGCTTTAGTGAAATACTTGCTAAAGTTCTGTGGAATGTCAATCCCCACTTGATAGGCTACTTCTGAGATACGTAAATCCGTAGTTTCTAATAGGTATTTAGCCTTAATAAGTCTTCTTTGACGAACGTATAAACTGGTAGATTGAAAAGTATTTTCCTTCACAAGCCTGTGCAATTGCGAACGACTAAGACCTAGGTTTTGAGAAAGTAAATCAATGGTAAAAGAGGAATCTGTTAAGTTTTCGTCAATTACCTTGTTCAATTTTTCAAGTAATCTATTTTCTGAGTTTACCATTAGCTATGGCTCATTATTTCTTTCTTCAGCTATGATGTACGCCCTAAGTTAAGGTTTTCCAGCTTATTACCCTCTTTTAATGGATATCAATTGAATGATTTTTAGGCTTTTAAGACCTTTAGAATAAAGCTTAAAAAAAAGGCCACTTTTGTAAAAAAAAGTGACCTCCCCAAAAAACTAGATGATACTAAGTAAAATTATCGTTTTATAAGTCGCTTATACACTACCCCTGTTTCTGCTTTTATCATTAAGAAATGTAAACCCGCAGGAAGATTTTCTAAATTCATTTTGGCAAGTCCATTGGTCACAATCGTTACATTTGGTCTAAGAACCACTCTGCCTGTTAAATCTACAATCTCCACACTTTCTTCCTTTAAAACGGCACCAGGAAACCTTAAGTTGACCCTAGTACTGAATGGGTTTGGATAGATATGATAAGCGTCTTTAGCATCGAACTCTATCACCGAAAGTGTGCCTTCTTCCACCGTAGTTACTTTTAATGCTGTCGATTTCTCAGAGGCATTTCCTGCCGCATCTTTGGCCACAACTTGAATGCTATATGCCGTTAATTTGGTAAGGTTGCTCACTATAAAACTCGTTTCTGAAGAACTACCAACTAATGTTCCATCAACATATATGTCATATTGGGTAATTCCCACATTATCTGTAGATGCCGTCCAAGACAATAAAACACCCGTGTCCGTCACCTCATTGGCTACTACATTTGATGGGGCACTTGGGGCTTGAACATCCACTACCGCTCCTGTAGATGTGGTAACCTTTAGGGCTGTAGAGGCCGTTGATGTATTTCCAGCGGCATCTGTGGCTGTTACATAAATAGAATAGGCTGTACCTGCCGTTAGTCCAGAAAGAGAGAAAGTGGTACCCGTGACGGTGGCTGTTAAACTTCCATCTACGTAAACTTTATACTCTTTCACGCCTACATTATCTGTAGCTGCTGCCCATGAGATATCTATACCTGTGGTTCTTATCTCTGTGGCTGTTAGGCCTGTTGGAGATGAAGGAGCTTGAGCATCCGAGGCGGTTTTTGTGGTTACACTCACACTCGTAGACGCACTTGACTTATTCCCTGCAGCATCTAAGGCTACAATGGTTACGGCATAAGTTTTAGAACCCGCCAATCCGGTAATAGTGAAACTAGTTTCTGATGTTTTTCCTTTTGATTCACCATCAACAAATACCTCATATTCTGCAACGCCTACATTATCACTAGCAGCGGTCCAAGAAACTTCCGCAGTAGTCTCAGTAATAGTTCCTGCTGTAGGAGAGGTAGGTGCTGTAGGTGCTTTGACGTCGGCTACACCCGTTAATGAAATAGAAAATGCTCCGTTATCACCATCAAACCCGTCCACCATGATATAGTAAGTCTCACCGGCTGTTAAGCCTGTAACCGGTAAATAACTGTCAAAAAAAGTAGAGCAATCTTCAGGTCCTGCATCATTGGCTGCTTTTAGACTAAATGTACTAAAGTCTGAAACGCTCGTTGCGGTATACAGTGCCAGTTGTGTATCAAAATCAGCTAAATCACAGGTACTGATATTAACTTTACCGTCTGCAGGGGCTATAAATTTAAACCAGACAGAATTGTCCACTTGTTTATCACACCAGCCGGTGGTACAGTCCTGATTATTGGCAGGAACGGGTCTAATATCTTGTTCCTTATCTCTAACTGTAGCAAACGAATTTGAATAACCAGATTTCACTTCTCCATCTACAGGCAGTTCTATGGCATTGACCACATCATCATTGGCAGGGCCAGGAGTGATACTATTTCTAACTATAATACCAAAACTTCCCCTATTCCCTCCGTAGCCATCTACCACAATATAATACTTTTTCCCTGCGGTAAGGTTTTTCAAAGGAAGATAGCTGTCTCCATTAGTAGCACAACTTTTAGGTCCATCTTCGTTGGCTGCAACAAGCACAAAGTTTGTATCAACCTTACAATCCTCCACTTCAAACACGGCAATCTGGGTATCAAAATTCGCCAAGTCGCAAAGCGAAATTTCAGCCTCCCCACTTTCCGAGGCTACAAATGTAAACCAGACTGTTCCGCCTATACTTTTATCAAGCCATTCTGCAGGAAGGATTTTCCTTTCTGTGCTTGACACCGTGGCTGCAAAATTGTTAAATCCCTTTTGAACATTACCGTCTGTTTTTAGAGCAATCGCATCACACGCGTCGTCATTGGCCGGTATTTCGGTGATTTTCTGAGTTATTAAATCAATCGAAAATTGCCCAAATGAATTAAGAGAGCCATCCACTACCAAATAATAGGTTTCTCCTCCTTCAAGACCCGTTACATCCAAGATGCTTCCACGAACACTTGTTCCATTTGGGTATTGACTGCTAGGAGGAAGACGGCATAGATGACCACCGTCATCAGCACCAAGATACTCATAGGTGCTAAAATCTTCTAGGTCTCCTACCTTATAAAGAGCTAATTGAACAAAAAAGCTCGCTTGATTACAGGTACTAATCTGCACTGCCCCTTCGTTCGGTGCTACAAATTTAAACCAGACAGAACGTTCAATTTGCCTCGCTCGGCTATCGCCTGGCTTGTCTGACCAACCATTTGGTTTGTTCAGCTCAGAAACTGGTGGAGCTATTACCTGCTCTTCATCGGATGCCGTGGCACCACCATTATTAAAGACCCCTTGCCCAACGGCATCTAATTCTAAGGTAATGGCGTTTTCAATTAAATCATTATCTGGCAAATCCAATTTAACTTGTAAATCGAACGTTCCCATTGCACCTTGGTATCCATCTACCAGAATATAATAATAAATACGGTTTTGAGTGGTTTCGTAAGGCAATCCTTTTAGTATTAACTTGCTACCAAATCCGCCATCCAGACCCACATCATCGTTCGCTTTATATAATTCAAACTTGTCGTAATTTTCACCTCCACAATAGGTTCTTAAACCATAAACAGCGAGCTGTGTATCAAAAGTGGCATTCAACACTTCGATGGAAACTGCCCCCTCTTTAGGTGCACTAAATCTGAACCAAACCGAATGCTGAATTTCATCCTCTTTCCACCCAAACACCGGATTGGTAGCTTGTGGAATTAACATACTTTCGTTTATTTCTGAAGTGGAGTTATAATTTGATAAACCAGTTATGATGGTTCCATTCCTGATATAGCTGTTTAAATCCAAGTTAATCGCTTCGCAATTCTCATCGTTTTTCGGCGGTAAACTTTCAATGGTTATTCCAAAGTCACTTTGAGCACCTTTAAAACCATCTACCAAAACGTAGAGTGTATCTCCTAAAGTGAGGTTTTCCATTTGCACACCAGCAGATTCATTTGTTTTATTTCCTGTGCGGCAGAGTCCCCTATCATTAGAATTAAGTATGTTATAGGTGCTCATATCATTAATGTCACCCACCTTATAAACCGCAATTTGTGAATCAAAACCATCATTTATTGGATCGCAGAGCCTGACTTCAGTTGTGGGGCTACTCACCACAAATTTGAACCAAACCGAATTGGTTATTTCTGGGCCAGAATCATTTTCTTTATTCCAGTTGACGGGTACTATAGCTGCCTCTTCTTCTGCTGAATTGGCATTGATATTGGTAAATTTGGCTTCCTTATTAAACTTATTGATATAGGTGGTCTGCAAACTTCCGTCTGTGGTAAGCAAAAGTGCATTCGTAGACAAATTATTGTCAGGTGCCCTGTTTTCATCACTATCTCCATAGAAGGCAGAGATTAATACGGTGTCCGCCACGGAGTTATCAAATTCGGAACTACATTTTGAGCCAAAAATCACTTGAATGTCTTCGTAAGCTACATCTGTTTTCTTACCCGATCTGTCAACGTCTATTATGAGTAGAACTGAATCATTAGGTGCCATTAGAAAATCTTTATCAGCAGGGTCGAAACTTAGGCTAGCTCTGTTATAGTTTCTTTGTAAATACGCTATAGCATAGGTTCTTTCAAACTTGCTATTGTTCTTAAGCACTATTTCAAAAGAAGCCGTTTCTTCCGGTCCTAAATCAGAAATCTTTGCCTTTTTGGCTTTCTTGCCGGTAACAGGATCTATGACCACAATACCAGGGTCGTCTACTTTTACACCTCCTTCATACGGGCAGCTCGTTTCACTTACCGGTAATAATTCAAATATTGGTGTACCAAAAACCGGATCTGTATGTACCTTATACTCAATTCTATCTCCATCATTATCGTCAATATGATAAGATACAGCAGTGGCATCTTCATCCACATTGGTGTTCCCATTGGCAGCCGACGTAGTGACGCTAATGGTGTTTTTCTTTGAGTAAGACCCACCAGCACTAATTGGCCCTGCTTTAATCCCAACAGACCCTTTTATTTCCAACGAGGTCGTAGAATTGAAAGATACCTCCTGACTAAAAGATGAGGCACGAGATTGGGTAGTGGCAAACCTTTTATCAAAATTCAACGAGTTATAAACCTCCTCATTCCTAAAGGCAGCGTTTTTTATTTTGGCATTGAAACGCATCGCTTCTTCCCAAAAATCAGCTTCTTCTTGTTTACCTCTTTGTCTTAATTTGATAATTTCACCATCATCTCCTTGAAGCTGTTGTTCGGTATATTCTCTTGTCCAATTGTATTTTGTGGGATATAAGATAACATCTGTATTAGACTGAAAATCAACACGATCATTGCTAGGACTCGTAGTGGCAATTACCCACGTTTGTAGAATAAAGTCGACATAAGGCTGTCTGGCTACAATCTTATCACTTTTAGACGTATTGGTATACGTAGTCTCTAGATCATATCTAATGGAATTTGCTCCCCCTTGGGATTTGGCTTTGGTATACTCTTTTGAGCTTGTGGACGTAACTTCTCCACCTGCCGAAATAGGCCCTAGTTCCAGCCCTACGCTTGCCGTAGCCGACTCCTCCACGGTCTTGCTATTTACTTTTGAGGAAGACCAATTGAATTCTTTTGAATAACTCTTTCCTTGTGTTAAAGAAATCGAACTCTTATCACCTGGAGGTGCTCTTAAGATGGTAATAATATCTACCGGTCCATTACCCTCTCCAATTTTTTCATAATTGTTCCCTATAACTCCAATGGGTAGAATGACCGTTTTGACATGGGTACTACCAGTATAAAGTCTATAAATCAACAATTTAGTATGGTCGTATTGACTATTCATCACAACGTGCCGTCTGTCAAAATTGAATGTAAAACCCTCTGAAATGGGTATGTTCGTAAATCTCGTTCCTAGCCACAGAAAATCTGGGATAGTGATATATCTTACCGTTCTTGCAACAACTAGAGGCCTTGTTTCATTACCAAGTTCACCATACGACACGCTTACTTTGTCAAAAATCTTATCTCTTGAAAAGAGGGGATTTAAGACTCCAAAATTTAAATCAAAAGCAATAGGAGAAGTATTTCTATACGTTGTAAAGAAATGTCCTCTATCTGGCCCATTGTATATCTTTTCTTCTATTTGTGCCGTAGTAGGTTCTCCATCAAAGACATAAATCTGTCCCCGCTTGGTCACATCCGCATCCTTAGCTGATATACTGATATAAATTTGAGAATCGAAAGGCAGGCCAGAACTGTTGTTGTACACTACAGCACTTTCAAACCGTTCTGCTTGTGCAATAACTTCAAGACTAGAAATAAGCCCTAAAAACAGCAGTGGCAGTATTTGTATAATTCTTTTCATGATTAAACTGTTTTAATAGGTTTATTGGTTTGTCATTTCATACTCGGTTTTAGAGGCTCCAGTTTTTTTATCCACGGAGTTTCTAGTCAACTTCAAGCTTGTATCGGTGAGGTTATCAATGGTATAAGCTATGGTACCGCCTGTTCCAGTAGGTTCTGGACTAAGACCTAAAAGCGTTAAAGTTTTCCCATCTGCAGAAATAGACCAGGTACCAGTAAAAGTATGGCCATCTACAGCCGTAAACTTAGCAGAAGAAAGGCTACTTAGGTTTAGTTTAAAGTCCGCATAACCCAGACGCAAGCTTGAGGTATTTCCTTTTGTATACACCACAGCAGCATCTTCTTTGACAGAGCTTACAGACCATGTTTTATTCATTCGTTCTGTTATCGTCGGCGTTGATGGGGTGCTAGGGTTTGAGGGCGTAGGTGCAGTGGTTGAACCACAGCCTGTAGAAATCAGAATCGCAATCAGAATACATCCTATTGCAACTCTATTTATGGTTGGTTTTAATTGTTTTTTTTTCATGTGTAATAGGTTTAGATAAAAGGAATGATTTTAATCATTTCACAGCTATTGCGTTGTCCAGCAGTTGGCTTAACTAATTTAGCTCTACACGTTTACCTATTTTTAAATGGTGGGGTGGACAAAAAGTAGACAAAAAACAAAAAGCCCATTTCAAGGCTTTAAAGGGACAATTATTTATTATCCTTAATGGGAAACAAGCAGCTTACACCTATTGATGCTCAACTATTTAGATACAAATACGTTAAAATATTGAACCTTGAAATTGGAAAGAAACCTTGAAGTTCTTCTTTTGCTCATATCTCATTTTCTTTCTGAGCGTGAATCTGGCCTTATTAATTCCATCTGTGGAATTTTGAACTTATCTAAATTTGTTAAGATTAGGATTTAATCTCAGGACGGAATAAAATCAAAAAAAAGAGGCCTTCTCATGATATAAATGAGAAGACCTTCTTTCTATTTTCTAAAGTAAACTCTTATTAGAATTATTAAGTTGAAGTGTCCACAATAACTATTTTGTGTATGTAACTAAGCAGGTCTCCATTGATGATTAAATAATAGGTTCCAGAGGCCAGATTGTTGGTAGTAATACTCGTTAAGTTTTCACCAATCTTGAAAAATTCTTCAGTCGTATAATCTTGAATTATGTTGGCGTATCCATCTATGAGTTGGATGTTTAACTGTTGTTCTAAAGGATTACTGAATTTTATACTTACAAAGCCATCTTCTTCTAATAATTCGCTATAAATTTTATTTTCATAAACTTGAGGATTGGCTTTCTGACTCTCTTTGGATGAAGAATTAGAATTTTGAATAAATACAGAAGAAGTTTCAGACGGACAGTCTTCTAAAATTGCTATAAAAACTGCTCCATTTTCTACACTAAAGCCCGGTTTAAGTAATACGGATCGTTCACCTTTAAAAACCACTGTGGTAGGAGAATCCACGTCACCATCAGATTCTAAAAGTAATTTATGGTACGTGTCTGGCGAAATAGCCCCACTGCCATTATTGGCCAGATTAAAGGCATTTCCATTATTCTCACAATCATTAAATGCGGCATCATCATTCAAAATTTGGAGTTCTATTTGGTTGTTTCCTCCTATGTTATAGTCGCCACCGTTGATTATGCTCAGCAGTATGTTTTCATCTAATTCTGGTTCTAAGTCGCTTATTGGGTCAAAGTACAGTTTCTTAGAAGTACTGCCAGTTAAAATCTTAACCACACCAGCGTTTCCGTCAAATGTATGATAACCAGATACCGTATAGTCTTCTCCAGAAATGGCTTTTCCTGCTAATAGAAAATTGATGGTAATATCATTGGTATCCGCCTGTGAGAGCGTAAAGTTTATGCTCAGCTTACCATTGGCATCTTCATTTATTTCAGTGTTTACACTAGTGATGGTATTGCCATCTTTCTCTTCTGACTTCTCCTCTTCTGCTCCCGAAATACTGATTGGGCTAGAGGCCACATTGGCCAAAAAGGCACCAATGTTTAAAACAGGAGTGCCAATTCTGAAATCCCAATCAAAGCTTTGACTGGCGGTGTTGCCAGCTGCATCTTTAATGTTTATCAAAGAAACGGCTACGCTATCTCCTATCCAGCCACTTACATCGACAGTTGGTGTCAGAATGATTTTGTTTTGATAACAACCTAAAATAGCAGGAATAGCTGAGTTATTTGAAAGTCTGGTTAATGTGAAATTTGAATTATTGAGAGCCGTACAAGCAAGGTTCTCATTGAAAGTTTGAGATATTTCATCACCCAAGGCATAGTTAAAGTCATTTGGAAGTGGAGCTCCAAAGGCGATAGGACCTTTGCGGTCAACGGTTCCTCTAATAATATCGGAGTATCTTACTTTGGAGCCTTTTTTTAGTTTTAGCCTAAATTTGTATGCACCATCTGCCAGTGAATTTGGCCAAAAGGAATCCATACTGTTAGCCGCCAAATTTACTTTTTGAATGGTTTTAGCAGTTACCCAACTATTGCCTGAGGCAGATGCATATTCAAAAGATATTTCAGACAAATTAGCCAAGTCATAACCACTCATGGAGTAATTAATATTTGGGCCGTCGATAGCGTTTACCGCAAAGTTATTTTCAGGAGCAGAAAGTATAATGGGGCTTATACCATCTTCAAACTGAGCCTTTACTATGATGTTGTCTTTGAAATTAGCACCTGATGGGTTTCCTGCATTACATTCATCAAAAACCTCAAAGAACATTTCAAAGTTGGTGATGTTAGGGTCAAACTGGCCTACACTGGCAGTGAAATCATGTGTTGCATTATTTGCCAATTGCGTGTCAAATGGACCTGCACCTAAACCTTCTATTGAAACCTGAGCTCCAGAAGTACTTTGACCGGGAACATACCTAAGGTAATAGGTTCGCTCTTCAGAGCTTTCACTTTCGTTGGCAAGGTTCAATTGAAACAATTGAGAAGAGCCTGCGGGAATACCAGTCATATTATAGTTGCTGGTCGATAAAACTACCTTGTCTCTTTTTTGTGTATTCACTTCATTTGGGCAGCTACTGGCACCCGCTATCAAGTCAAAAACTGGGGTATTGTAAACAGGGTCTGTTTTTACATCCACAGTGAAATAATCGCCATCGTTTCCATCATCAATGGTAAACCCTGTGGTAGTTTCTTTAGTGGTAGTTAGAACTTCTGAGTTACCAGTTTGCATTCTTAGTGAAATGGTACCACCTTCTGAAAGGCCACTTCCGCCTAATTCCATGCCTATCTCTACAGCTAGTGTGCTGTCCGTTTCCATTTGGAACACAATGGTAGACACCTTTGTAGCACTCGAAGTTACACTGGAAGTTCTAGGGCCATTTATGCCGTCAAAAGAAATATTATGATGATGCTTAGCTTCTCTTTTTAGCCTTTTGTTTTCAGATAAAATTTGTTGCCAAACACTAATCTGATTTTCCTTTTTACGCTTTTCGTTTGCCGTGGTGGCAGGAGCATCTCTTATGGCAATTAAATTAGGGATGACTACATTTTTGATATGATACTCAGAGTAGGCATAGTCGGTAGCGAAACCATCTGGAGCCAATATAAAATCACGGGTACTGTTAAACGTACAACTCGATGCATCAAAACTTATTTCATCTACAGGAGCATAAAGAAAGTTGACCGCTCCACCAAAATAGATATCTCCTTCCTCTCCAGGAACGGCATCATCTGCCGTGGAATACTCTTCAGAATTAGTCATGGTGATTATTTGCTCCGTAGAAGAAGTGTTTTCTGTGGTCATGGCAAATGAACCTTTAAGATTTGCCCAAAATGCCGACTCATAAGAAACTCCCAAACCAGCTTCAAATTTTACACCTAATTTGGCATCGACCCAAACGTCTTTGGAATTGGTACGTTTGGTAGAAAAACTAGTAGCAGTGCTGCTACTTGTTTGAGCTGTTCTGAAACTGAAACTTTTATCGCCTGGAGGGTCACGAAGTATCAAGAAAGGTATTTCTGGAGAAACCGTGGTAAAGGTTCCTACACCTGCTTTTATTCCGGTTACTATGGGCTTTATGTCGTTTTTACTGGCATCACCACCTTGTCTATCATATTTATCAGTAAAACCTAACTGTAATGTTTTTTCATAGTTGCCGCTTATCGTAGGTTCGCCAGGAGTTACAGTTAAGGTATCTATTCCGTTTACGGTAACATGAATTAACTCTACCGCAGCAGTTCCAGATGCTATGTTGGTGAAAATGGTAAGCGTATCGTCTTCTACAGGGCAGCCCAATACGGTCTGACTGTTATATGTTACGTACTTATTTGGGTCACCTTGGAATACGCCAATAGTTATTTTTTTAGTTTTTCCTTGTTCTAAAATAGGATTAAGGGGTTTGGTACACGGACCCGCCAAATCAAATACCTTTATTTGTGGTTTTTCATGAAAAACTAGATTGAAGACGGTGTCTTTGGTAGTGACATCCATTCGCATAGCTGATGAAGGAAAAAAGTCTGTGTTTTCAAAGAAAGCTACCATTTCATCTTTATTGTATTTGGGAACGCTGTTGCCATCTACCGGAATATCTATAAAATCTGTTACGCTCACTAAATAATGGCCTGCTGGTACTCGCTTTGAATATATCCCAGATACATTAGCGGTATCTTTTAAGATAAATTCTGCTGCATTAAATACGGCGGTGTTACCCACTTGCTTCATTTGGGTAAACTGCACCACAGCTCGACCTGCAAATTGGTCGCAATCCGCCTTAATTGTACCTGAAATAACATTGGTACTGGTATCTGTAAAGTTGACATTCGCTACTTCTATGGCTGTTCCAAAAGTAATTACAGAGTCTTTTTTGACAAAAACATGGTTTTTGAAACGTGGTGAAATTTTATAATCATTATCTTCTTCAAAAGTGATGGCATAAGAGCCATCCACGCCCGTTTTAAAGTTTGCACTGGGTATAGTGTCAGTTGGGTCTGTAGGTACAGGGAAATCTGTCAATCTGAAAGTGACGTCTTTAATAGGTGAGGAAACAGGAAGACTTTGACCACTTAGAACCACACAATCATAACAAAGCTGATTAATGTTTCCGGTAACGCTAAAAACGGTTTCGTCTATAAAATCAATGCTGTTTTGAGTTGGGGATACTTGCGTAAGTGTGGCATCATAAAATGATTCGCTCGGATTACTACCTTCTAGTGTAAAAACATGGTCTGGTTTAGAAGGTGATACTTTAAAAACAGCCGAAGCTCCTGAGCCACCAGTTTGGAGTCCGTAGTAGAGACCTTGCAAAGAAAATGAGCCGTTAGAGGTGGTAATGGCAGTATCTATTTTATTAGCCAGTCCGTTTGGTGGCGAACCAGATATACGCTGAGCTGTCACGGTAATGCCAGCTACTCCAGCACCAGATGGACTTTTTACTTTCCCGTTAATTACACCATTAGGGTCAATCACGGTAATGGTTATAGGAGCTGTATATAGCGTCGGTTGAACCGATGGGCCGCAATGGTGTATAGCCTTTCTTCTAAACTGGGTAGTTTCCGTTAGACTGCTAGGCGTATGGGTAAGAGAATTATAAATGGCCGAAGTGGCAGGTTCCCAATTCCCTGTAGTTTTTTGTTCCCAATCTAAGCTATAATAGGAGCCCGAATTGACTGTGGGACTGCTTATATTCCCAATTGCTGAAAGCGGTATCTCTTGAGGACTTGGTACTGCTGTAGTTCCTGATATACTACCTGAAGTTAAGGATAATGTTAATGGAGTTACCGTGACAATATTGCTATAAGCAGTATTTCCACATGCGGTTACAGCTCGCCTAAAGCGTACCGTGGAGTAACCCTCCATTCGCCCGTTATAAGATTGGCTACCAGCTTCATTAATATCTCCCGTGTCAAACCATGCACCTCCGTCATTGCTTCTTTTCCATACATAGCTTAAAGAGCAGCCCAATGATGAAGAGGCATCTGTCAATGAAGGAATATATTGAATATCATATGCATAAGGGTCGCTTCCGGGGCATTCTTCTCTGGTAGTTTGTAACTGGTCATAGGGAGATTGATCATATAATGTAATTACGCCAGGGTTGGGAAGAACAGTCTCCGTAGTTATTTTTATTTCAAAGTCTCCTTCATTAGTATTATAGCCCTCTACTATGGCTTGGTAGGTACCAGGGGCTAAATCCATTACAATCTGAGAAGTTCTGTAAACAGCACCCCCATCATCATTACCCTCTAAGTAATTATAATTAGCTCTGTTATTTGTTAAATTGATTAGGTGAAGATAAGTATCAAAATTAGTAGAAGCTGAAGAAGTAGTAATAGTGACCTTTTTTGCTTTTTCCAAAACAAATTCATAAAAAACATCTTTTGCATCCTGAAATTCATCAAAGCCACTCCAACCGTTAACGTAACCAAAAGACCCTCCTAAAATAGAAGGTTCAGGATTTCCTCTATTCCCGTTTTTATGACTTATGGTGGCATCAGCATTTAGTACGCCAAACTGAAGGGGATCGTTAACATGATCTCCATGAGAGGGTCTAACGAAGTATTTAAGATAGACATTACTGTCGTATTCACCGTTTATTTGCCCATCCCCAGAATTGTCCATAGCGAAATCTATATAATTAGGCAAGCCAACTTGCCCAGCTCGGTAGTCATATATTTCATTTTTTATAGCTCTTTGAGCATCACTTGTACTCCATGTAATATTATCGTTGCAACACTCATCCCAGCTCATTGCAGAGATTTCAAATTTGCCATTTCCAGTAACATAAAAGTCATATATATGAGCCCAATCTATGCCGAAAAGAGGTTTTGTGGGATCAGTATATTTGGTAGAATAATACCATTCAGCAGGGACATTATGATTATTATTCATAGATAAAAAAGGAATACCATCCGCTGAATTGTCGTATCCAGAAGTCGTATTTACTAATTGGTCGGCAATCCCATTTTGGTCAAGACTTATTTCTAAATACATACGATTGTCGGCAAGGCCATTCCCTCCATCATTATTAGTAAGCGAGGCTTTCCAGTCTCTTAGATAAACGCCCAAGTGATACTCATTCAAATTGCTCGATTGAGCAAGAAGCCCATAGGATGAGCATAAAAACAAGATTAAAAAAAGTAGATTTTTTTTCATGGCTATAAAGTGGTTTGACTTGTAATAAAAAGGTTAGGGTATTTTTCTTGTAGCATGACTTTTCTTCTTCGCGGAATCAGAATCTCTTCTTTGTTTTTAAGCTGTATATAAATACCGTGGTCGCTTAAAAAAGTCCGTTTTATGAATGAGCTATTAACGAGGTTGGCTCTGTCTATTCTTATGAAATCTTCATCGGAAAATAGAATTTCAAATGTCTTTAGATGATAAGCAGACATCAGCTTCTTTCCATTTTTCAAGGTTAAGACAGTATAATTAGAACTAGCCTGTAGATGCGATATCATACTTGGCTCTGTTTCGTTTAAGAACTTAGGTTGGTTTAAAGGGCTCATACTCAGAATAAATCTGTTGATATTCCTAATATAGTCCTACATACAAACCTTTACCTTATTCAAAGGGTGGACAAAAAGTAGACAAAACACAAAATGCGTGTTCTATGGCCTGAAATGGACAATTACTTGTCCGACCTAACTGAAAACAATTAAGGATAAGGTCTAAATAGTGTCAAAGCAAGAAGCAATAAAACCTATAAAATAGTAGCCTTTAAAACTGATAGGATATCAAAAAACCTTGGATATCTTCATCTGAACTCACCTTAAGTTTTTTCCTTAGTCTGTATCTAGCCTTCTTTATGCCATCTGGGGAAATGTTTAGGGTATCTGCTATATCTTTAGAAGAAAGGTTCATTTTCATAAGCGAAATGAGCCTTATTTCACTTTTGCTAAAGGAGCCATATTTAGCCACAAGACTATCTAAAAAACCTTGATGAAGGCTGCTAAATTCGGAGGAGAACTGTTCCCACTGTACGTCATCTGCGGCATCACGTTTTAGTAACTTGGAGATTTTTGTTGACGCCTTATTTACAGTACCGTCCACATTAGTTTTTAGTGTTTCTACTTCTTGTTCTAGTTTATTTAGAAACTCATTTTTTCTAGCCAACTGAAGCACTTTTGAGGTGAGCTCCTTTTGTTTAAATTCTAGCTCTATCTCTTTATTTTTAAGTTTCTCTTTCTGAATAGCGACGACCTGTTCTGAAATCAGCTTTTCTTTCTTTCTTTTCTGAACAAAAGACCAAAATACAATAAAGCTGATTATCAAAATCAACAATATAGAAGCAATTAAGACCCATTTCTGAAGCCTGTTTAGTTCCGCTTCCTTATTCAAGATTCCTATTTCTGCATCCTTTTTTACGGTTTCAAACTTGGCATTCATCTCCGCTATAATTCCCGTTTTCTCTATAGAAAGAAGGCTGTCTTTGACATGAACCGCCCTTTCTAAAGTTTCTACAGACTCTTTATATAAGCCGGCCCCTTTTTGTGCTACCCATAGAGAAGATAAAGCGTCTTTTAGTCGATGTGGATCTTTTACTTCCAAGGCTATTTCTACTGCTTTATTTGAATAATGTATGGCCGTGGCATATTCCTTTTTTGCCGAATAATTATATGATAGATTTCTATAAGCGTGCTCTTGACTGGTCCTGATACCATTTTTCTCATAAATGACAAGAGCCTTTTGGAGAAGGCCGATAGCTTTATCGTGCTCTTTATAGTAATCGAGATATATCTGAGAGAGATTAGCATATAAAATACCTACACTGTATGTTTCTATCCCTTGTTCTTTCGCGATTTTCAATCCTGTCAGATACGATTCTTCCGCTAATTTATACTCTTCTAAGTCTCTATGAATAATACCGATATTGGAGTAAACCCTCAAAAAGCCATCTTGGTCGTCAGCCAGTTTATAATATTCCAGTGCTTTTTTTTCGTATGCTAAAGCTTTTCTAGAAAAGGGAACGACCTGTTTTTTATCACCGCTATTTTTTTTATATGTTATACCCAAAGTATTATACGCACTGGCCAATCCTTGATTGTCATTCAGTTCTTCGTAAATTTTTATGGCTTCTTCATTTGCTACAATGCTCCTTTCAAAGTATGTAAGGTTTTGAAGGTGGTTTGCGGTTGCAAGAAGGACGCTAGCTTTTAGCTTTTTATCTTTTGACTGCTCTGCAAAGGCAGTGGCTAATGTTAAATAGACCTGTGTAGAGTCAGGATTAACTTGACTATAAAACTTGACTAGCTCTAGGGCTGTGGAAGCCTTGAGTTTTACTTCGGAAACTTTATTTAATACTAATTTTAAAGAGTCACTATTCGTAATCTTTTGGGCATAGCCCAAGGAGGTGAACAGCATCAAAACAAATGTTATTTGCTTCATGGAATCAAATAGTGGTTACTTAAATCTAGCTTTATTTTGTTGAATCTCTTGACTTAACTAGGTCTAATGTTTTTTTAAAGAGCATGTCAATTTCCTTTTTTAGCGAATCCAGCTCTTCCTCGACCTCAACAATATGTTGTTGCCTACGTTTGATTTCCTCTACTTTTTCTTTTAATGTCCTCCCATCCATCCCATGTAGAGTTTTATTGATTCTATTTATTCGAAGGTAGCAATGGAAAATCTTAGCACAGAATTTTAGAGGTAGACAAAAAGTGGACAAATCACAACTTCTTTCATTAGAGACGGTTTCAGAAGGTCAACATTATGATTTTTACATGAAGCAAGAAATCAGAATATCTAACCCACTTAAACTAGAACTATGCATTAGATAACCTATTATGATGCTCCTCTGCATAATTTGGGTTAAAACACTGAACCCTCATCATAAGATTCAAGCTAAATCATGGGCATGTAAGTGTCTCTATTTTAGCCTGAAAAATGGCTCCGACATCCACTTTAAAACCAGGATTTAGTTCTATACTGTGTGCCGCCTGATATAAAGTGTTCTTTGTATTTAAAATAACTTTATTAGCCGCCAGCACTTGATTAGAGTAAAACAAAGCGGGACTTCCTACTCCAGAGCTTAAGTTTACGCCATTCAAATCAAGCGTTGCATTAGCGTAAATCCCCTGAAACTCATACACGCCCATATCCACCGTCTGATTGGCAAATCTTCTAGCGTTATGGGCTAAATCAAAACTGGTAATCCCAGTATTATTACCTTGATTAATAACCGGTGAGCATATGGAAACATGGTAATCTCCATTAATAGTAGGAGCGGCATTAAAAGAAGGCATAGAAACAAAATTAGGATTAACCGTATTGCCGTCAAGATTACCAGTGCCAGAAGTAAGCCCCTGAACCAAGCTGTAACTTATGTTCTGAGCAATAGTCCCGTTGCTCGTGTTATCCACAACTATTCCCTGCGAATTCCCATAAATTATGGTATTCTTTAAAATAAGGTTAGTGCTTGCACTTTGCTTCACGGCAAAAAGATAAACTGCATCTCCATTATTGCTGGATATGATACAATTTTCAAGTGTCAAATTGGCCGTAGCGTTTTCAAAAGAACCCATGTCAATTATGGCCGCATTTGAAGCACTAGTGTTATTATTACCTGAAATCAGACAATTGGTAAACTTAACCGAAAGGTTATTAGTACCTGAATAAATTCGAATAGCTCCACCATCGGAGGAACTCTGGTTACCCCGAAAAATACATTTGTCAATGAGAGGATTACTATTTCCATATATGGACAAACCAGTTCCTTTATACCCCTTATTATTTTGAAAAATACAATTTGAAATTAAAGGGTTTGAATCTGATATTTCTATTGGGCTACATGAGTCAGAGTCATCGACGTTAGTGAATAGAAAGCCATCAATTACAGTTTGATTATTACAATCTCTCATATCAAAAATATCCTGGCTGTTAAAACCCTCAAAATCAAGTCCGCCGAAATCGTCATGTCCTATGTCTCCGCTAAGTGTGCTTAGGTTAGTGGTATGGATTAGTGCCATATTCCTCTGAGAAAGTGCTGTTTCCGCCCCAGAAAAACCGCCATAAATCTTAGTGCCAGATTTAATTGCAAACCTCGTAAATAAGTCTATTTGACTTGAGGTATATTCCCCTTTAGCAACCCAAGTTTCATCTAAATTAGGACATTGGAAAACGGTAGACTGAACCCAATAGAGGTCTTTTGATGCATTAGCCCAACTTAAACCATTTCGATTTCCAGACCCACTTTCTGTGACATATAATCTTGTGGCACTCCCAAGATTTCCTTGGTATTCGAAATGACCGATATCCGTAAAACCACCAAAAGTTCGTGGCTGTCCCGCAAAATCGATGGCATAAACACCGCTACTTGTTCCAGCATTAATTAGCGGCGAACATCCCACTATTCTATATCCTTCTTTAATGGCGTCTTCAGTATGAAAATCTTTGGCAAATTTTGGCTCTGTGCTACCAGCAAGATTATTATTTACTCCAGCCATAGTTATATACTCCACTAGACTGTAACTTATTGAACTCGCAGTAATTACATCGTACTGGTAAATACTACTTGAAGCCGTTCCATATTCGTAAATGGTGTTGCCCTTAATCACCGTATTTTTTATAATTAGAACAGCATCACCTGCCGTCTTTATACCTCCGCCATTAGAATTTTCGGCAGTATTTCTATTGTCAGCTATTGTGCAGTTTATAAATTCTATCTGAACTGTTGAATTATCACATTCTATTGAGACCCCTCCTCCTCCATATACAGATTTGTTACGAGCAATTAGGCAATTATAAAATTGAGAAGGACTAGTACTCGTCTCAAAGCGTTGATATACGCCAGCCCCAATCGAAGCACTATTATCTATAAACTTACAATTTATCAGTGTGGGATTTAGACTAGAACTTCCATCTATATTTAAATTGGCAAAGCCCCCTCCAGCACTCATGGCAGCATTATTATAAAAAAAGCAATTGACAATAAAAGGGCTCCCATTCTCATTAAGCCATCCTGCTCCAAATCCAAATACAGTCATATTTCCATCTGAAATTCTAAAACCATCTACCCTAGTGCTTACACCTACATGAGTTGTTTTTACGACATGATATGAATTACCACTTAACAGACCATCTTGATCTATATCCCCACTTAATATGGTCGTGTTTTTCTCAATATCTCTGAGGTCCAAATCATAGTTACTGTCTTCATTTCCAGCAAACCCCCCATACATTTTTACTTGATCAGGAATTTCAAAGGAAATGTTGACATCAGCAGTGGATGTAGGATAATATGTTCCCTTGGCCACCCAAATAGTAGAACAATTGTTTGTGGCACTTAAGGCATCTTGCAAATCATTGTATGCATTTTCCCAAGAAGTGCCATCATTAAGACCCACCGCATTGTTTTTGACATAAACCTTTGGAGCATCTGATGTAGTAACCCCTAATTCAAAATTACCATTGCTTGTATTATAACCCTCTACAACAATACCATATTTACCAGGACAAAGGATTTCGGAAAGTTGAGATTTTGTGCCGTAAGCATCATCATTACCCGAAATATAAGAAAGAAAACTGCCGTCGGGATTTAATCTAACCAGATGTATATAAGTATCATAATTTGTAAAATTGCTGATGGTACTCATGATGACTTTTTTATTATTCGTTAATTCAAAAGAATAAGTAACATCAGGAGCGTTAGTAAAAGCCGCATTATCTGCATCGTCCCAATCATTATGATAACCTAAAATACTTGTATTTGAGGCCCCAGAAGGAGCGTAGCGGTTTGAATTCTTACTGGTTTTTAAACCATTTGAAGTTAAGTCACCAAAGTTTAGCGGGGAACTGTCCCGACCATTTTCATAACGCCAAGTGTATTTTATTCTGGCCTTTGAAGGATTAGGGATGTTGGGAATAGCTATTGTGTCTGTCCTCCATTCACAAGCATTTACACTGTCGGTAGTACTTATTAATAATACCCGAAAACCTGGGCTATCATCGGTGGTGGTGTATTGGCATTCACCCACTACCACATCTTCTTCCCAACTAAATATATCAAAATCGAATTTACCGGCCGGTCCACCACCTATTAATGCCAGATTGGCATCTACTTCTGGACCCCATATATCCGTGGTAACCGCCATATTATAGCAATAACTCCCTGAATTGTTCCCTCCTGAACTATGATCTAATAAGGTATCTGCCACATTATTATAGTCATTAGAAACCGCCATCTGAAAAGTTTGTTCAGGATCATTTCCTGGAGCATCTTCACTAATAAACCCATAGCCTTGAAGAAAATGTACCTCGTAAATTATATTAGAATTTAGAACTTGAGCGTTTATGGGTTGGGCTAATACTGAGGCCAAAACACCTAAAATTATTTTTAAAAATCGTAGTTCTTTTCTCATAATATTCATAGTTAATTAGCGTTCCTCTTTCCTTAAATGAAATTTTGAAAATGCTTGAAACTCCGGTTTACTTTTTAACTTTTACCGTTAGAAATAAATAGTGTTATGACTTTTATTGTCTTTAAGATAACACTTTTAATTTTAAGTTTTACTGACTAATGGCTGACAATAAGACCTCTATCTTCTCTTTTTTTCGCCGTGGCACCTTAATAATCGTGTTATCTTTTAGAATAATACTGGTACCTTGACTACCATGGTATAGAGATTTAATAAAGGTTCTGTTCACTAAATTTGACCTATCAATTCTGATGAAATCTTGACTTTGAAAAAGGTTTTGAAAAACCTTTAAGCTATATGCGGATAAAACCTTAGTACCATCACTTGAGATGAGGTAGGTATAGTTAGCATCCGCCTTTAAATGCGTGATTTTTTTGGCATTAAACTTTAATAAAATTCGAGGCTCAGTTATGCTATCGTTTTTATGTTTTAGTGATTGTTTCATCATGTAAAGTACCCTTATTATCAAGTACTTGTCAATCACCCCATAGGGTGATTTTTGCATCAAACAGTCACCCTATAGGGTATTCTTTTGATTTAAAGGTTAAATTAGCCTTGCATTAAGGTTTGAACTGAGCTCTTGAATACTTACAGAAGTAAAATATGATTAAAACAGTCTCCATTGTAGATGACGACAAAATAGTAACTGATAGTGTCGGTGCTTTTATTAGTATCCAAGCAGAAATGGAAGTGCTTAAAGTTTATCATTCTGCCGAAGACTTCTTACGAGATATACTGGATACCGCCTTCCAAGCACCCAGTATTCTGCTGCTCGATATAGGTCTTCCAGGTATGTCTGGCACAGAAGCTATCATTCCTATTTTAGAAGCTCTACCAGACTTAGATATTATAGTGCTGACCACCTACGAAGAAGAGGACGTTATCTTAAAAGCCATAAAAAATGGAGCTTGTTCATATATCTCCAAACGAAGTGGCTTAAAGGCCATATTGGATGCTATAAATATTGTGAGCATGGGTGGGTCTTATATGTCGCCATCTATAGCCAGAGAAATAGTAAACCACCTTTCTTCTCAAAAACATAACAAAGAAGAGCAATACCTACCCAAAAGACAATTAGAGGTATTAAATCATCTGGTTGAAGGAAAAACTTATGGTGAAATAGCGGATGATATGCATATCTCTATTGAAACCGTACGTTCGCAAATAAAAAAAATGTATAAAACCATGAGCGTCAAAAACAAAGCGGAGGCCATTACCAAATTTTTGAGAAACTAGTGACCACAAGTGCTTTTGGGCAGATAAAATCACAAACCACTTCCAGAGCATTTTTTATCACCACCGTATTCTTTTAAATTTAAATCTGTGAGTTAAAACCCTATTAAAACCAAAAATTGATATTGAAACTCATTTCAAAATATCGCCACTTAACCTTTAGACTTCTTCTTTCTCTATTTTGTATTTGCTATTTTATTGCTTGCCAAAAATCCCAACCCGAAGAAGTATTCCTTATTCAAGAAAAGGATGCTGAATTTTATGAGATAGCATTGGATTCCATGCCGGTACCTTTGACTTTTGCGATGAAGGCTGGGAGCATCAAAAAGGTAAGACCACCAAAAGTTTTAACATTTATTGATGATGGACTAAAGGTTTCTGCAAAAAACACTTCTGCCGCCAAAACACAAGCCATTACCCCAGGACAAGACGGTGTGCCCCCTGCATTTAAAACAAAACTAATACCACATAAAATTAAAGGTGCTCGGCCTCAGATAAATATAGCTAAGCCACCAACCTTCCCCGATTATAATCCCTATAATTTCAATATTTACGATTTAACTTCTGGACTTATTGACAGTAAAATTCATGACATACACCAAGACCGAAAGGGTAATATTTGGTTTTCTTCTTACATCGGTGTTTCTAAATATAATGGCAGAACGTTTGAAAATTATAGTTCAAATCAAGGACTAGAAGATGGATATATTGAAGATATCTCCGAAGACAAAGCAGGTAATATTTGGCTTGGTCACAGAACAGGATTGAGCTATTTTGACGGCGAATACATGACTTCTTTTAAAACAGAAGAAGATCTTTTTGACCATGGCGTCAATCAAATTTTAGAAGACCGAAAAGGTAACTTATGGTTCTCAACCTATTCTTCTGGCATCTGTAAAAAAGAAAAAAATGATGATTTTATATCCCAATATGCCACAGAACAAAAATTATCAAATACTATTTATGGAGTTTTAGAAAGCAAGGATGGCACACTCTGGTTTGCCACGGATGATATGGGCCTGATAAAATACGATGGCAAAACTTTCCGTACTGTCTCTCTCTCTGCTGGTCTGGAAATAACCAAGGTAACCTGCCTTACCGAAGCCCGCGATGGCTCCATTTGGTTTGGAAGCGATGGAGCGATTGGGCGATTCGACGGCACCACCTTCAGTACTTACAATGTTGGTAACTCCACCGTGAGGTATCTTTTAGAGGACCCGTCTGGTACCATTTGGGCAAGCACCATGTATGATGGCGTTTTCACCCTAAAGAACCATCAATTAAAGCGGATTAATGAGCAAAACGGATTACCCGTCAATGAAGCTAGTTCTTTACTTTTAGACCGCTCTGGAAATATTTGGATCGGTACTTATGAAGGTGCGGTAAAATATAACCCGATGTTTGCGAGTATTTATGCCCAAGATGGCCTCACCAGTAAATCTGCCAGAAGTCTATTAGAAGATAGAAAAGGGAATATCTGGGTCGGTTGCGAGCTTGGAGGCGTTTCTTATATTGACCATCAGAAAAATACGATCTCCAACTATACCGAAAAAAACGGCTTAAGTGGTCAGAATATCAATTCCATATCTGAAGATCGTGAAGGCAATATTTGGTTCGGCTTCTGGGATAGCGATATCTGCAAACTCTCCCCAGACCATAAAACCATTACCCAATATAAAGATATGGGTCATAAAACGGTCTCTTTTTATACCGACCATAATGGAGACATTTGGTACAGCTCAAGAATCAAGGGTGGTGTTATTAAAATTGACAAAAACAACGACAAAACAACCCATGTTACGGTTAAACAAGGATTGGTGGATAATGAAATTATCCAAATAAATCAAGACCAAGACTCCAATTACGTTTTCACCACTTTTTCAGGTATTTCCATTCTGAATAAAGCACAAACCCATATTACGAATTATCCTCAAACTAAAAATCAAAGCTTAAGCATCATAGAAAGCTGCTTTCAAGACCACACTGGAGCATATTGGTTAAACTCGCTTGGCGGAGATGGCCTTTTTAGATTGAATAGGAAAACCAATAAAATAAGGCAATTCACGATTCAAGATGGTTTGCCGAGTAATATACTGCTATCTGCCATCCAAGATGATGATAAAAACATGTGGCTAAGCTCCCGAAATGGGCTTATTAAAATAGATAAAGAAACTTTAGAAAGCCTTGATATAACATCCATCAAAAACAAAGAAAACCTTTTCATGACCTATGGAGCTGAAAACAATTTTCCTGGAAGCGGAGACGGAAGACACCATATATTAAAGGACATGACCAACAAGATTTGGGTTCTTTTATTAGAAAGAATTTCTTTAGTGGATTTAAATAAAACCCAAAACATCGATAAGGATATTCAAGTAGAATTACTCAATGTCAAACTCTTTAATGAAGACATTGACTGGACCACAGACAGTACCTACGCCTTAAAAAATGGCCTAAAAGTAGGTAAGTTTAAGTTTGATGCACTTATTAAAAACACAGGTATTCCAGATCAACCCGCCCTTCCTTATAATAATAATTTCATCAGTTTTGAATTTATAGGAATTGATGTTAACAAACCACAATCTGTAAAATATCAACACAGACTAGAAGGTTTAGAAAACAATTGGAGCTCTATCACCACCAACCCAGAAGCTACCTATGGCAATCTAGCATCGGGAAAATATGTATTTAAGGTTAAAGCGATGAATGAGGCTGGCCTCTGGAGCAAGGAGAGTCAATATGAATTTAGCATTACTCCTCCTTGGTGGAAAACCTGGTGGGCATATTTTATCTATGGCTTACTGGCTTTACTCCTCATTTATGCTTGGACCAGATATAACGTTTATCTAACCTTAGAAAAATATAAGGCTACAGAGGCTATGAGGGTAAAAATATCTTCTGATCTACATGATGACGTTGGAAGTATACTGTCTGGCTTATCAATGAAATCGGAACTGATGTCTTACTCGGCAGAAAAAAATCAACAATTGGATTTAAACGCTATCAGCGAAATGAGCCGAGATGCCATGGAACGTATGAGAGATACCGTGTGGGCCATGGATTCTAGAAAAGATAAATACGAAAACCTGATAGACAGAATGAAGGCATTTGCCGAGACCAACTTATCAATGAAAGAAATTACGTATGATTTTAAAGTAGAAAAGCTAAAAACCAACGAGTTCATTAGCCCTGAAATACGTCAAAACCTGTACTTCATTTTTAAAGAGGCCATTACCAATATTTTAAAACACTCAAATGCCAGTCATGTGACCGTTAGTTTTAACAAAAGACGAAATAATCTAGCGTTAAGTATTCATGACAATGGTACGCAAAAAAAAGCAAAGATTGGAGATGGTCTTGGAATGAGTAATATCAAAAATAGAACGGATAAAATGAGGGGCATTTACAGCATCTCTTACACAAATGGCTTTTTAGTTGAGGTTACTGTACCCATTCATTAACTGAACCCCCATTTGGAAGTTGCTAGTTTAACCTTAGCCAATACCGTTAAACCCAACCCCAAACATGTCATTAACCTCTAATTATCAATTACTTACAAATGCGTGCCTTGAGCGTAAATTCAAAATCCCCATCTAAATACTTTTCATACTTATAAAGAATATGTATTGAACAGCTGTTCATAAGTATTATTTAGCATAACTTGGATAAGCAGTTTTTTACTCATCCCCAAGATCTAACCAAATAAAATGTCTCGAAAATTAGCTGCAATAGTACTCCTATACTGCTGTGTTGTAAACGTGTCTTTCGCTCAGCATTACAATCCAGATAGTCTACGACTTATTTTGGAGTCCGATGCTTTGCATAAAATGACATTCGACGAACATATAAAGATTCAACGCGAACTTCCAAATATTGATAAAGACTTAACCATGGCCTTCGGAAGTGCTCTAGAAAAAAGAGAAGACTTTATGGCAGTAGATAGCCTTAAGGCAAAGGCTTATTTTGAACTAGGATACAATTATAGAAACTGGGGAGATAACTCAAAGGCCATTTTTTACATCAAGGAAAGTTTACGCCTTTACAAGAAAATAAAAGACGTACCTCATCAAGTGGACCTCACAAATCTCATGGCTGTTTATTACGCCAATATAGACGAAGACAGCACCGCCATCCAGCTTTACACTGAAACCATTAGACTTGCACAGACTATTGGCGATACCCTGAGATGGATAAGCCCTTACAAGGGATTATCAAGCCTTTTTGCCAAACTTGAATTAAACGACAAGTGCATTGCTTATTGCGAAGAAGGATTGGCTTTAGCTAAAAAAATCAATCATGAAATGTCTATAGCGGCATTATATAATAACATGGCCATTGGCTATTACCAGAAAGAGGAGTTCGATAAGTGTATCGCTTACCTTATGGATGCTTTAGATATTAATAAAAAATCAAAAAACCACGAGGCCACCATTAGAAACCTATCGAATATTGGCTCTGTTTATCTGGAACAAGGGAATATTACTGCAGCCGTAAAGTATATGGAAGAAGCCGAAAGTCTACTTGTAAATATCAGTGTTCCCAGAACAAGTATTTACACTTTTGTAGAATTGGCTAAGCTAGCAAATCTTCAGAAAAACTACCCAAAGGCAATTAAGTATTCTCATAAGGCAATTCGCTTAGGAGAAGAAACTGAATTAGAGAGCATTTCAGCTGGAGCCTATATGACTTTGACAGATGCATACAAAAAACTTGGACAGCCCAACAAAGCATTGAAAGCTCTAGAGAAATATTGGGAAATTCAGCAGATATTTTTAGAAACAGAAAGAAACAAAGCCATAACAGGTGTTGAGCAAGAATTCCAACAATATAAAAAGGAAGCAGAAATATCGCTTCAAAAATCTGAAATAGAACTTTTAAAAAAGAACCAAACCCTAAATAGAACGCAAAGAAACGGGGCGATTGCCTTGGCTTTTCTTTTAGGAACGGTGGCCCTTCTTTATTTCAATAGATTCAGGCTTAAAAAGAAAGCAGCGTCACTTCTAAATAGGAAGAATGAGGAAATAGAAAAACAGAGCATGGTTATTCAAAGCTCCCTAACCGAAAAGGAAACACTCTTAAGAGAAATTCATCACCGTGTAAAAAACAACCTCCAGATCATCTCAAGTTTACTCAACATTCAATCCAGCACCATTGACGATCCTTCTGTACTTTCGTCTATTCAAGAGGGTCAGAGCAGGGTTCAGGTCATGAGTTTGATTCATCAAAACCTTTACCAGTCGGAGCATATTAATGACGTGGACATTGAAAATTATTTAAAGGAACTGGTTCACTACCTTTCCGACATGTTCACAGGAAGTGATAAAAACATAAAGGTTGATGTTAAGGCAGCAAACATCAAATTTGATATTGACACCGCTATCCCGTTAGGTTTAATAGTAAACGAACTCGTTTCTAATGCCTATAAATATGCTTTTGCTAATAAAGAAACCGGTACCATCAATATTTCCATCAAAGCCATCAATGAGGTGGACTACGAACTATACGTAAATGACGACGGCGAAGGATTACCAGACAATTTCGACCCTGCAAAAAGTAAATCGTTAGGCCTGAAGTTGGTTAAAATATTAAGCAAGCAGCTTAGAGGTAAGTTTACTTCCAAAACGGAAGGCGGTGCTAATTTTACAGTTTATTTTAAAGATATTAGAGCATATCAAAGTCAGACAGCATAATTATATGATTAAAATTTTACTTGTAGAAGACGAGGGAATCATTGCGGCAGATATGGAGAACATGCTGGAAGCAATGGGCTATGATCTCATGGAAACAGCCATGGATTACGAAGAGGCCTTAGAGCGATTAGAAGAGGAATCACCCGACCTAATCCTTTTAGATGTAAATCTGGGTGGTAAAAAAGATGGCATTGACCTAGCCGAAGTCATTAACGAACGATTCAATGTTCCGTTTATATTCACAACCTCCTACTCCGACGGCCCCACTATTCAAAGAGCCAATGCTGTAAACCCAACAAATTACCTTGTTAAACCCTTTAAGAAAGAACAACTTTTTACAGCCATAGAGCTGGCTTTATTAAAAATAGCAGGAGAGAAAACCGAAAAGTCAGAAACGGAGGGACTGGTCATAAAAGATGCCCTCTTTATCAAAGAAAAGTATCGTTATACGAAGCTTTCAATTAGTGATATCCTTTGGCTCAAAGCAGAAGGGAATTATATAGAAATTCATTTAGCAGAAAAAAAAGAACTTATAAGAATGAGCCTCAGCCATTTTCTGGAAAAAATAAATAGACCCAACTTCTTCCGAACGCATAAATCGTATGCCGTTAACCTGGATTATATGACCAAGTTTGAGCCCACTTTAGTCACCATCTTAGAATCTGAAATACCGATTACAAAAACATATGCAGAAGAATTGGTCAAAAGAATAGAGGTGATGTAGTCTAATTCTATAGGCTCTTTTTGTCTACGCCTTTTTTTCTCATCACCAGCCCAACCCGTTTCACACCAAGTGCAGGGCGTTTCAGCCCTTTTATTAGTATTAGACTAGCGATAGAACTACATTCCGTTATCATTCAGATACAGACTTAAGAGTGTGCCAGTAAATGAGCTTGTAAGGCTACTTACAAGTATTTTTAACATCCCTATTCTTAACCGCAGAAGGGCTTATAGATATTGATTAAAGAAATCAATTTAAAATCGCTAAGTATGAATTCTAACAGATACACTTTCAAGTGGGAACTAATTATCGCCTTCATTTTTCTGTTCTTAAATGTAACGGCAGGCGAGATGGAAAAAGCGAATTCCGGAAGTGTTACATCCCCAAATTCTAAATTCCTTATACATAGAGATAAACTGGAAAGCAATCTACTCGTAGACTTACCATTTATCACTCGTTGGGATTTAACCAAAAGTGCCGGATCTGGTACGAATGAAATAAGCTTTAGTGTTGCTTCATCTGGCGATATAAGTTATACCTGGCAAGACATCAATTCGGCAGCAAATGGTTCAGGGCTAATTACCGGAAACACGGCTACCATTACAGGTTTACCCACAGATGCTACTATTGACGTAAGTCTCTCACCTACTAATTTACAGCGTTTCTGGATAACGGGTATAGATAACCCACGATTAACAGATGTAAGACAATGGGGGTCTACCGCCTGGACAGGTATGGGCTCTATGTTTTACGCATGCTTAAATCTAAGCATAAATGCCATAGATGCACCCGATTTGAACGCCGTAACAGATATGTCTTTTATGTTTTCCACAGCAACTTCCTTTAATCAAGACATTAGCTCATGGGATGTTAGTAATGTTACCGATATGTCATGGATGTTTGCTACAGCGAGTGCCTTTGATCAGGATATAAGTGCTTGGGATATTACCAATGTAACTTCAATTAGCAGCATCTTCTCCAATTCAGGAATATCCGTAACTAATTACGACAAGATACTCATCGGTTGGGATGCCGCAGGATATACCAATAAAGATTTGGGTAGTGCGACAGGTTTGGAATACTGTGATGCTTTTGTGGCTCGGGTAAATCTTATCAATAAAGGCTGGTCTATTGCCGACGATGTTTTCTTAGATTGTTCTAGCACAACGCTTGTTGCAGACATTAATCCTTCTTTGCTTGGTGAAACTGTCCTATTTACTGCAACAATTTTACCTGCCGACGCCACTGGTACCATCACATTTAAAGACGGAGAAAATTTACTCAGCTCCGCTGTGATAATAGGCGGAACAGCAAGTTTGTCCACATCGGCATTATCATTAGGCACACATGCTATAACTGCCGAATACGGCGGCGACGCAACTTATTCAATGTCAACTTCGAGTGATTTAAACCATTTAGTTCGCAGTACAGAATTTATCACACGATGGGATTTGTCCAAAACAGGGCCTATAGCTACAGAAATAAGCTTCAATGTTGCTACAGTGGGTTCAGTGAGTTATACTTGGCAAGACATTAATACCCCTGGGAATACGGGTTCAGGTGCTTTTTCGGGTAGTCAAGCCACTATTTCAGGTTTGCCGGTTGGTGCCACTATTGACTTAAGTATAGATTCGACCAATTTTCGACGGTTTTATATTAGTTCGGAGCCTAATGTAGATAATCAGCGACTAATTGATGTTAGGAATTGGGGTACCACCAAATGGGAAAGTATGCAAAATGCTTTTAGCATTTGTTTCAATTTAATTATAAGTGCCAATGACATCCCTGATTTAAGTGCGGTTACTGATATGTCTGGTATGTTTGCTTATGCTACTAATTTTAATAAAGATATAGGTGCGTGGACTGTAGGTAGTACGGTAACAAACATGTCTAGTATGTTCGAAGGTGCCAGTTCATTTAATCAGAATATTGGAGCTTGGGACGTAAGTGAAGTAATCAATATGTCCAACATGTTTGGTGGTGCCTCCGCCTTTAATCAAAATATAAGTTCTTGGGATGTAAATTCGGTAACCGACATGTCTACTATGTTTTATGGAGCATCTGTTTTTAACCAAAACATAGGAGGGTGGAAAGTGAATAAGGTTACTAATATGGAGGCAATGTTTTCTGAAGCAGTTGCTTTCAATCAAGATTTAGGTGCTTGGAATGTTGATGCGGTAACTAATATGGTCGACATTTTAAAAGGTACAGATATCTCATTAAGCAATTACGATAATATACTTATTGCGTGGAACGCAGCAGGATACAGCGGTAAAGACTTAGGCGATGTAAGTCCCTTACGTTATTGTGCAGGTGAAACAGCTCGAACAAACCTTATCAATAACAAAGGTTGGACTATCACTGGAGATGTCTCAGGATGTACCACTACCCTTCTTGCGGTTGATAGCAGACTTTCCTTGGAGAACCAATCTGTGGAATTTGCCGCCACTGTTAGCCCTTTATCAGCTACGGGAACAGTGACATTTAAGAATGGAATAATTACCTTAGGTACTTCTACCGTAGCTGGCGGAACGGCAAGTTTAACAACGTCTACCTTGACATTAGGATCTCATACCATTACTGCCGAATACAATGGTGATCATCTTAATGCAAGTTCAATTTCAAATGCAATTGATCAAGTTGTCCGTACTCCAGAATTTATCACCCGATGGGATTTGTCTATAGCGGGTTCAGGAACTAATCAAATTAGTTTTGGAGTAAGCACAACTGGAGCAGTAAATTATTCTTGGGTGGACATTAACAACACTGCAAATTCCGGATCTGGAACATTCTCTAGCTCTCCTGCAACCATTACTGGCTTACCCACTGGGGCGACTGTTGACCTGATGGTTACTCCAACCAATTTCCAACAGTTCCATATAAGCCAAGGCCCAAATGTAGATAACGAACGACTAATCGATTTAAGGCAATGGGGAACAAGCAATTGGATAAGTATGCAGGATGCTTTTAGCCTTTGTTCCAATTTAATTATAAGTGCTAGAGATGCCCCTGATTTAAGTGCTGTAACGGATATATCCGGTATGTTTGCTTATGCTTCTAACTTTAATCAGGATATAGGTTTTTGGTCTACAAGTTCCATAACAAATATGTCTAGAATGCTGGAAGGTGCCAGTTCATTTAATCAGAATATTGGGGATTGGGATATAAGTGAAACGACCGATATGACTAACATATTTATAGGTTCAGGAATATCAGCAGACAATTACGACAAAATACTCATCGCTTGGGATGCAGCAGGATACGTCAATAAAAACTTGGCCGATGTAAGTCCCTTGCACTATTGTGAAGGCGAAACGGCTCGGTCAAGCCTTCTTGGCAAGGGATGGACCATTACGGGAGATGTTTTAGGTTGTACTTCTACTAACCTTGTTGCTGATATTAATCCATCTTTTGAGAATGAATCCGTGGAATTTACAGCTACCATAAACCCATTATCAGCTACGGGAACAGTGACATTTAAAGATGGTGTAAATGTACTTTGCACGGCCACCATTTCTGCCGGAGTTGCAACTTTTCCCACATCTACACTAGCCATAGGCTCACATGCTATCACCGCCGAATATACTGGTGAACAAATTAATGCAAGTTCAATTTCAAATGCGGTTAACCAAGAAGTTCAAGCCCCATTCATTACCCGCTGGGATTTGTCCAAAACAGGCTCAGGTACGAATGATGAAATAAGCTTTGAAGTTGAAACCAATGGTGCTCGTTATACCTGGCAAGACATAAATACACCTTCAAATAAAGGTTCGGGAACCTTCACTGGATCACCAGCAACAATTACAGGATTGCCTGCAAATGCAACAATTGACCTAAGCATTTCGCCGACAAATTTCAAACGTTTCTTTATAAATGACGGGGCTGATAAAGCACGACTTATTGATGTAAAACAGTGGGGTACCACAGCTTGGACAAGCATGAACAGGGCGTTTTACGGCTGTGGTAATTTAAGTATAAATGCCCTTGATAAGCCAAACCTTAGCGGCGTAAGCGATATGTCTTTTATGTTCTTTTTTGCATCATCCTTTAATCAGGATATTGGAGATTGGGATGTAAGCAACGTGACAAACATGGCTGCAATGTTCTATTCGGCAACATCCTTTAATCAAAACATTGGGGGATGGGATGTAAGTAAAGTAACAGAAATGTCTTCAATGTTCAACACCGCGATTGCTTTTAATCAAAACATTGGCCATTGGGATGTTAGTCAAGTAGCATCTATGTTTAATATGTTCGGTGTTGCCCAAGCCTTTAATCAAGACATTGGGAATTGGGATGTTAGTCAAGTGATAAATATGACTGAAATGTTCAGTAGTGCTGCTGCCTTTAATCAAAACATCGGGGATTGGAATATTACAAATGCCACGAGTATGATTAACATCTTTAAGTCTTCCGGCATATCAGCAGACAATTACGACAAAATACTCATCGCTTGGGATGCAGCAGGATACGTCAATAAAAACTTGGCCGATGTAAGTCCCTTACACTATTGTGCAGGTGAAACGGCTCGGACAAGTCTGCTTGGCAACGGATGGACAATTACGGGAGATGTTTTAGGTTGTACTACTACTACCCTTGTTGCTGATATCAATCCATCTTTTGAGAATGAATCCGTGGAATTTACCGCTACCATAAACCCATTATCAGTTACGGGAACGGTGACATTTAAAGATGGTGTAAATGTCCTTGGCACGGCCACCATTTCTGCCGGAATTGCAACTTTTCCCACATCTACACTAGCCATAGGCTCACATACTATAACCGCTGAATATACTGGTGAACAAATTAATGCAAGTTCAATTTCAAATGCGGTTAACCAAGAAGTTCAAGCCCCATTTATTACCCGCTGGGATTTGTCCAAAACAGGCTCAGGCACGAATGATCAAATAAGTTTTAACGTTGGAACCAATGGTGCTGTTCGTTATACCTGGCAAGACATAAATACACCTTCAAATAAAGGTTCGGGAACCTTTACCGGAACAACAGCAACAATTTCAGGACTGCCCACAAATGCTACCATCGACCTAAGTATTTCTCCCACAAATTTCAAACGATTCAATTCATATAATGGAGCAGATAAAATTCGACTTATTGATGTAAGACAGTGGGGCACCACGGCTTGGACGAGCATGCGACTCGCATTTCACGGCTGTACGAATTTAAGCATTACTGCCTTAGATGTTCCAAATCTTAGTAGTGTTACAGATATGGCTTACATGTTCAATGAAGCTACTGCCTTTAATCAAGATATTGGAGATTGGGATGTTAGCAACGTGACAGACATGAGTGCAATGTTCCAGTCGGCAACATCCTTTAATAAAGACATTGGAGATTGGGATGTCGGGGCTGTTATTGATATGACTTATATGTTCAGTGGGGCGTCTGCATTTAATCAAGACATAGGGGAATGGGATGTAAGTAATGTGTTTATAACATTTGGAATGTTCTTTATGGCATCCAGTTTCAATCAAGATATTGGCAATTGGGATGTAAGTGGTGTAACCGATTCGCATTCCATGTTCTTTTTGGCATCCAGTTTTAATCAATACATTGGCGAATGGGATGTTAGCAATGTGACAACCATGAGTCAAATGTTCAGTTGGGCGTCTGCATTTAATCAAGACATTCGGGAATGGGATATAAGTAGTGTAAATGATTTAAGTGGTATGTTCCAGGATGCATCTGCTTTTAATCAAAACATCGGGGATTGGGGACCGAGATTCCGTTCTAATGTTGGGTTATATAATTTATTAAGTAATAGTGGCATGTCACTTTCAAACTACCAATTAACTCTTTACGGTTTTAATAAGGGTACTGTTACAGGTATAGGTTTAGGAGCCTCGGGATTGCAATACTGTGAAACTATTGCTAGAACTAATTTGATTAATTCAATAGCTAATGGTGGCAAAGGCTGGACTATCATTGGAGATTCCTTTAGCAATGATTGCTTCTCAGAAATAGACATAAAAGGGGATAATGTTTCTATATCCAATGGCGATAATACACCAAGTTTTACCGACCTCACCGATTTTGGCTCGCAAAGTGTAGCTTCTGGTACCACGATAAGAACTTTCACCATAGCTAACACAGGATCAGAAGTTTTACACTTAACAGGATTTCCTTTGGTATACATTAGTGGTATTCATGCATCAGATTTTACAGTAACTACGCCACCTTTCAATGTAGTAGAAGCCAACACTGGCACCACCACCTTTCAAATAAGCTTTGACCCATCGGCCACAGGACTTAGAACAGCATCAGTTATAATATATAACAACGATGCAAGCGAGAATCGTTATACTTTTGCCATACAAGGGTATGGCGGAAACTCCTTTATCAGCACTTGGAAAACAGATAATCTCAGCCCAGGCTCGTCAAATAGCACTAGCATTACTATACCCGCCTCTGGCTCTGGATACTTCTATGATGTGGACTGGAACAACGATGGTACTTTTGACTCCTTTGGTCTCACAGGTATTGCCACCCATGATTATGGTGTAGCAGGTACTTACACCGTAGCCATAAAAGGAGCTTTCCCAAGAATATATTTTAATGATGGTGGCGATAAAAGTAAAATACTTTCCATAGACCAATGGGGAGATATAGCTTGGACAAGCATGTCCTTTGCATTTTTTGGTTGTAACAATCTCGACGTAATTGCCAGCGATACACCAAATTTGAGTTCTGTTTCCGATTTGTCAAATATGTTTCGGAATGCAACTACCTTTAATCAAGACATTAGTGCTTGGGATGTAAACGGTATAACCAATATAGGTGCTATGTTCTATGGAGCCTCCACATTTAATCAAAACATGGGAGCGTGGAATCTAGTCGGCATTACTAATATGGCAAACGTGTTCCAAAACACAGGAATTGATTTGACCAATTATGACAACATGCTCATTGCCTGGGATCTGGCTGCTTACACCAATAAAAACTTAGGACTTTCAAGTCCTCTAAATTATTGTGCAGGCCTTACAGCTAGAGATAACCTAATTGGAAAGGCTTGGAGGTTTTCAGGAGATACTTACACCAATAGCTGTCTCAATATAAACGTGAAAGGCAATAATACGAGTATAATCAATGGTAATACAAGCCCAAATCATGATGATCATACAGATTTTGGTAATACATCGGGAACTATCCTAACAAGAACATTTACCATTGAAAATACTGGAACTGGGGTTTTAAACTTAACTGGAAATCCAAAAGTGCTAATTGCTGGACCTGTTTCATCAGACTTTATAGTTACGCAAGAGCCCACATCTCCAATCATAGGCCCTGGAGGAAGTACTACTTTTGAAATCACCTTTAATCCTTCAAGTTTAGGATTAACTGTCCACACGGTAAACATAATGAGCGATGACTTAACAGATAGTACATTCCGTTTTGATATTCAAGGAACACGGATTTGTTCACCACTTTTTAGCACGCCTGGTGATGTTGACATTACATGGACTGGTAATGTAAGCACTGACTGGAACACAGCTTGTAACTGGGATCCTGCTTGGGTACCCGATATTAGTAATGCCAAAGTTATAATCCCAAGTAGATTCAACCAACCAGTAATAAACGGTTTGGTGCCAGACATTAAAGTGCTAGAAATTAATTATCTGGCGTCATTAACTCTTAGTTCAAGTGGTACATTGAATGTACGTGGCAATGATGGTGGGGACAAAGGAATTCTGGTATATGGTACGCTTACCAACAATGGCACTATAAACGTAGAATCAAACACCAATGCCGCCATAGATGCGTACATCTACTTACAAAGATTCAATAGTAAAGTTTATAACAATGGTACCATGAACATCAATAGCACAGATGAGGCCATAGGTGTGGGTGGTTCTACAGCTTCCGTTTTTACAAACTATGCCACCGGTATCATAAACATAAAAAATGGCATTGGAATAGAGGTAGCCCAACCAAGTGATCATTTGACTTTTGTAAACCACGGTGTTATCAATTACGATGGGGCAGGCTTGGCTCTTAGCTTACAAGGAAGTACCGCTTTATATAATGAGGGTAGTATAAATATAAACTCTGGTACGGGAGTTTCTAACGTATCACCTGCGTTTATAACGAATAGAAATTGCGGTAAAGTTATCATGAAAAGTGGTATGTACACGGGTAGTGGAACCACCACCAATTCGGGACTATTGCAAATGCCCAATACCTATGATTTTGTAAATACAGCTACGTTTACAAACAATGGAATGCTAAAAGCAAATACAGTAAGCGGCATTACCAATAATGCTCTTGTGCTTACCAATAGTTGCCCGATTTTTACTATTGGAGCTTCAAATGACATTACCATTGACGGTATTTTTACAGACGCAGCTGCCATCAACTCCGCTGGAACATATAACTTAGCGAACGGAATGTTTGCCGCAAACGGCAGCTTACCTGCTGGCAGTCAGGGTTTATTTGCCAAATTCACAAGAGCATCAGATGCTTGCACCGTGATCGTTCCGTTCGATTTTGACAATGTTTTGCCTGTATCACCTGTGGTAGATAAATCTGTTATATGTTTGGGTGCTGAAATAACTTTATCCACTACTTGTAGCTCTGGAAATCCATATTGGTACAATAGCCCAAGTGATTTGGTCATGGCTTTTGGCACAGGTAATAGTTTTAAACAAACGCCAACAATTTCCCAAAGTTATTATGTAGAATGCTATACTTCTAGTGACTGCAAAGTGCCAATCAGGAAATTTGTAGCCGAAGTAATCGTGGCAGCTCCCCCCACCATTTCTGCAAATCAAGGAAGCCTTTGCAAAGGCGAATCAGTCATTTTAACTGGTACATGCAGTGCTGGTACTGTGTTTCATTGGAGTACGCCTGCAAGTTCACCAAATACGACCTCAATAACCAATACCAGCTCCCGTACTATTTCATCGCCTGGCACTTACACGGCTTTTTGTGAGGCAAATGGTTGTACAACCAGCACCAATTCTATTACTATTTCAGAATCAGTAAATTGTGGAGGAAATGCACTAATAAGCATTACACCATCTAATCCTGTAATCTGCTCTGGAGCCAGTACCCAACTCGCCGCAAGCGGCTGTGCGGGTACATTAACTTGGCTTGGCGGCCCAGCTACACAGACAGGCACAACCGCCACTTTCGCACCTACGGTTACCACTACTTATTTCGTTCAGTGTTCTGCCGGAGGCGGTGCGTCTGTCGATATTTTAGTGGCAACGCCGAACATTACCGTAGCGAATGATTTCACCACTGGTACTCGTAAAGTAAAAGCAACGAATAGCATTATTTCTAACAAAAAAATTGGTGATCCTACTTTTACTCCTGCTCCCAACGTACTCTTTGAATCTGGCGGGTCAGTTGTCCTAAATCCAGGATTTGAAACGCTGCCATACAGTATTTTTAAAGCTGTTATAGTTAAATGTCAAAATTAAAGATGGAGCTAAACGAGCTTGTTGTTTAACTAATTTCGAATACTCAATTGAGTCAAAAACTATGGATTTTTGACTCAATTTTATTTGCCATTTTTTTACTATCATTATTTCTCACTTAATAATCGGCAGTACGAAACCCAAATATTTCCAGATTAAAATTTTCTCACCACCAGTACAGCCCGTTTCACCCCAAGTGGGAGGCGTTTCAGCCCAAAAAGTTGGCTTAACCAACTATAACGCCTTCCTTACAGTATCATATTTTTTAACTGGCTAAGAATAATCAGTTAAAAAACTTGTAAGAGCACTTACAGGTTTTTACATCCCTGTTCTCAATCGCAGAAGGGATTAGAGGTATTGATCAATTAAAATATAATTTTAATATGAAATCATATCCAAAGATACCATTTGCAAAGTTTCTAAATTTTCAAATAAGCCTAAGCCTGCTTGCTTCATTTTGCGTTTTGCTTTCTCTGATACCTTCAAGCTCCTACGCTGAAAATTTTACTTTCAGAAATGTTTACGTAATTCCAGGCACTTTGATTCCAAACCCAGGAGACTTCAAGGTATGGTCCAATCCGGTTAATTGGCTACCGTATTACCCAGGCACTGTTATTGATGCTGACGATGAAGTAACAATTATTGGCCACTGTGAGATTGATTTAAATATTACAAACAACGGAATCATAACATTTGGAGCTTTCCCTGGAACAATATATAACTCATATTTAAACGCTCAAAATATAATAGAAAATAATGGTACGCTAACCCAGGACAATCATAATTTCACAAATTTTGGAGTGGTAAACAATGCAGGTGTTTATACGCTTAGTTCCGTCTTTGGAGCTCCTTATTTTATTAATTCGAGTGGTGGTATTTTTGACAATAAGCTATCTGGAAGTTTAGCTTTAGAGTCTGGAAGTGTTTTTCATAATAATTCAAGTTTTTACAACTACGGAGGGGTAACAAACAACGGTACTATTGCCAATAATAATTGGTTTCTGGATCCTGGAACCATGAATAATACGGGGGTATTTAACCTTAATAACGGCGGAAGTTATGAATTAAGAAAAACGGCCACCAGTCTTATCAATGGTACGCTTAATTGGTATTCAGGCGGTACCGTAATTATTGGTACTGGTGGCAATGTAACGCTAGACAACCTTACAATAGCTGCCGGACAAACATTGGCCATCACGGGTAGACTCATGATGAATAATCCATTGGTCAATAATGGAACCGTTACACTGAATGGAAAATTAGTATTAAACTATCCCAATATTACATTTCCCATTTTTACAGGATTTGTTTGGAATGCATATAGTCAATTAACTATAGGTCCTGCAGGAAATATGTCTTTAAACACGCCACTTACTGTACCCTTGAATGCCGTATTGAATATTGAGGGAGTTTTAACTGCAAACCCCGGATCAACACTCCTTGACCACGATGGATGGATTGACATATCCAATGGAGGGAATTTAATAGTCAATACCGTTGATACCGTTGATTTTAATCTTACTATATATGATGGGGGGGGAGTAACCATTGGTAGCTCAGGGAGTCTTGTTGTGGCTGTTATTTTAGAAGTTCCTATAAATGGCTTCTTCGTAAATAACGGTACTCTTATAGTAAATACAAATCTCTTTGTAAATGAAGGAACTGTAACCAACAATAATTTTATCCAATGTAATAATACCATTGTAAACACAGGAACAATTAATAATACAGTAGGGGCTACAATTTTCACATTATGGGATATTAAAAGTGTTGGTACCATAAATAATAGTGGGCTTATAGAATTGAATGGTTCAAATGCTGAACTAATTAATGAAATAACAAATACGGAAGGCACCTTCACAGGCATCTTCAATATAAATACAAATGGGAACCTTTTTTATAACAAAAACAGTACGTTCACGCTAGGATTGCCAGAGGGTACAGTTAATTGGAATGGAGGTAAAGTGACCCTAGGGGCTTCATCTTATTTACGCACACAATCTCCTTTTACCATTGGTGCAAGCGGAGTTTTTGAGAACAATGGTAAAATTCTAGTTCAGTCTACTTTTACCAATAATGGCACATTTAATAATAATGCTGAATTTAAATCTTTAGTAGCAGAATTTCATAATACGGGTACTGTGGTTAATGCGGATACCATGACGATAGGCTGGCCTATGACGAATTCCGGCACTTTAACCAATAATAAATCTGTTATTATCGGTTCAGGGGCTTCTTTGACCAATTCTGGAACAATTGATGGCACAGGAAAAATAGACCTGCTTTCATATGGAGAATTAATTTTAAATTCACCCAACACAATCATTCCATACAATAATTTCATATGGAATCCTTTTGCAACAGTCTCCATTGGTTCATTGGGCAGCATGACTTTAAATAGCACATTGACTTTGGATAATAATAAAAAGTTTGAAAACCATGGTTCGCTGGATATCATAAACGCTGGTGAGATTCAGGCCGTTACAGGTACAACAATTAAGAATTATGGCAATATATCAATATCAGAAAATGGCATTCTAAATTCCTTGGGTAGTTTTGACCAATACGCCGGCAACTATAATTTGAATAATTCAACAGCCACATCTTTATCAGGTTTTGCTTTATGGGGTGGGAATTTAACAATTGGTGCTTTGGCAGATTTAACTATTCCCAGTGGGTTTACAGTTCCAGTAACTAGTAATTTAATAATAGCGGGAATATTACGAGTGGGTACAGTTGGTTTTTCAGGTGGCATAAGTAATAATGGGACTTTTGTATTAAACGCTACAGGTAGCATTTATTTTAATTCTGGGTCAGACCTAGGCCAAATGACTTGGAATAGCGGCGGGAAAATAATAGTTAATTCTGGTGTTAATTTTTCTGTCAACAATCCATTAACCATTCCTAGTGGAGGAATATTTGAAAGCAACGGAAAAGTTCAAATAAGTAGTGGATCTAGCCTAAACTTGGAACTAGGCTCCACATTTAATATTTACAATGGCAGCAAATTAGACATATCCTCCACACTTACGAATAACGGAACTATCAACTTAAAATCTGGTGGTGAGTATAGTTTAAGGTATAATACCACACTTCCTGCCCCTTCTGCAAATTTCATTTGGGAAACAGGCGGGATTTTATCCTCGGGAGGAGGAGCTTATTTGTCATTAGCCAGCCCTTACACCGTTCCTATAGGGAGAATTCTAAAAATGGATGGCGGTATTTTTTCCGTAAATAAAAAACTAACCAATGAAGGCACTATCAATTTATGGAGTCCATTAAGTATTACAGATACTTTAGTCCAAAACAAAGACTTCAACCTTGGCTCAGGTAGAATTAGTCTTCAATCTAATGGAGTATTTATATTAAATGACACCCTCACCTACTCGGTAAATGATACCATAAAAAACGATGGCTTGGTTAAAATAAATCAAGGCGGTGCCTTAATAGGCGATGGAGTAGTAAAACTAACCGCTTTTCCCAATAGCCGATTATGTCTCAACCAAACACAGGCCAATTTTGACCTTAATAAGATTGTTTGGAATGATGGTAGCAGCATTATCATTGGCGAAAACAGCAGCTATGAGGCACCCGATGGTTTTTCAATTCCTGCAAATAAGAAATTTCAAGCTGATGGTGTTTTGGATATAAATGCAGCCCGTACCTTCAATAATAATGGATTTTTGACGGTCAATGGTATTTTAAATGATAACGGAACCATTAACAATAACTCTGGAGCAACTTTTACCAATAATGGCATAAGTAATATCAATGGCATTTTTCTTAATAATGGCATTATAGCTAATACCAATACTTTAAACCTAAATACGGCGGGTAGTTTGACGCTAAATAATGGAAATATTACATTGGACGGCACATTCAATTGGCTAGCAGGTGGAGATTTAACTATCGGTCGAAATGCCAAGATGTATCTTGCAAATACGCTGACCATTCCCTCTGCTTCTACTTTAAATGTGGATGGTTTGCTTCAAATTAATGCCAATGGGAACATTGCCAATAACGGTATCCTTTCTTTAAATTCTACAGGTAGTTTTGTCATAAAAGATACTACCGACTTTATAACCAGTGCAAATTTTATATGGAATAGTGGGGCTGATGTATCTATTAAAGAAGATGGTTTAGTGGCCCTCTCTCAGCCTTTTACAATTCCTGCCTTAAGTAGCTTTATTATAGATAGAGGAACTTTAGAGCTAAACCCTGGGGCTATAGTGACAAATAATGGCACAATAGATTTAAATGCTTACGGCAATATCATATTAAACGAGAGCCCGGACTTTCTGGTCAACGGAAATTTCAACTGGAATACACAGGGTATAGTTACATTAGGAAGTGGGATAACATTTAATGTTACTGCTCCCCTCACTGTAGCATATTCAGGTGTTTTGGTGAATAATGGTAAAATTGTGATTCCGAGTAGCAGCAGTATAAATAACGGAGGAACCATCACCAATAATGATTCTTTAATTAATAATGGCACACTGGTGAATACCCAAAGTAATAACAGCTTCATTTATAATAATGGCGTTTTAGTAAATAATAGTGTGCTTACTAACGATAAATGGTTTTATAATTCAGGGGATTTAATACTCAATACATCAGGAAATACTATATCTTCATTACACTTATCTTCTAATAATTCTGGAAATCTAATTATAGGTCAAAATGGAGTCCTCGATATATCAGAAAGCGTAAATTCACTTTCTGTTCAAAATTTAATCGTTGAAGGTGTACTTAATGTAAATTCTGGAGCTTCGTATTGGCAAGGTTTAGAATTGAAAGAAGGTGGTAGAATTAAATTAAATACATTTTCTTCATACCGTAAAGGGGATGGGTTTTATCCCGTTGAGTTTGGAAGTTCTTTTCCTTTAATCAATGACTTTAATTGGAATACAGTTTCTACGCTCGAGGTTTCGTCATTGGGAGAACTCGCCCTTTCTGATACTTTAAAAATCCCTGCTAATGGTAAATTAGTTATCAATGGTGCCGTAAATATCAATTCTAGCAACAATGTTTTCAATCAAGCTTCACTGCTGGAAAATGATGGTACTATTGAACTAAATAGTGGTGGGAATTTAAATTTCAAAAACCCACTAGCTATTTTTCCTACTGGAGATTTTAGATGGAATGGTGGTGATATCACTGTTTTTTCAAATACTTCTCTGATACTAACAAGTCCGTTTTCTATTCCTATTGGAAGAACATTAAACAATAACGGTACCCTAAACATTAGTGCCAATGGGGCTCTAACTCAACACGGCACCTTAACGAATTCAGGCGACCTAAATGTGGATGCGAATGGAACGCTAACTGAAATTGGTACACTAACAAATTCAGGAACTTTCAATCTGAATACCGACGGCGAATACCGAATCAAAAAGGCAGTTGCCGTTTTACCGTCAGGCACTTTTAATTGGAATGCAGGAAGATTAGCAATAGATACTGCCAGCGTTTTTGATTTGACTAATTCATTATTGATTCCTACAGGAGGGACTTTAGGCATAGAAAAAAATGCAGCCTTTAATATTAACTCTGGAGGTGTTTTAACTGAACAAGGAACTTTAGAAATCAACGAAGGTGCTTTAAACCTTAATACTACCGGGCAACTGGTTTTGGATAAAGCAAGTGCCACCGTTCCGGGAGCTGGATTTGCATGGAATGCAGGAACCCTAAAAATAGGAACCATTGGCACGATGGGTTTAGCAAACGCCTTGACTATTCCAGCCACGGGTATCTTCGATATAGATGGGTTATTAGAAATAGATAATGGCGGTTCTGTAAATAATCTGGGGATTTTCAATTTGAATAATACGGGCCAGTTAGTTTATAAAACAACATCTGCCCTACTGCCAAATGGAACCTTCAATTGGGTTTCCGGAGGTGATATTTCAATTAATTCTGGCAGTACACTTTCTTTAACAGATTCATTAGGGATTCCTGTCACTAGTACATTGGCTAATAATGGAATTCTGAACATCAATAATCTAGGAATTCTAGCTAATGGTGGCACCTATAATGGCACTGGAATAACCAATTTAAATAATGGAGGTAAGTACCTGATAACTGATGCTACCACTGGTGTTCCTAATACAAATTTTAATTGGAATACGGGTGGCATTTTTGAGATTACCAGTACAGGAGCTCTGACACTTACTGACTCACTTACCATACCTTTCGAAAGAACCTTGACCAATAAAGGGCAACTTACTGTTAATCAAAATGGAAGTTTGACACAAATGGGAAGTTTGGACAATCAAGGTACTTTTGACCTCAATGATGCAGCTTATCTAGTCCTTAAAACTTCACCATTAGAAACCAGCCCGGGAACAGTAGCCTTCCCAAATGGAAGCTTTAACTGGAATTTAGGTGGCGTCATTAAAATTGATTCATTTACAGTTTTTGATAATGCTACACCTTTCTCGGTAGTGGCAAATAGAGAACTCGTTATCTGTGGTACTTTTAATAATACCAGCACACTCGATATTAACGGAAAAGTCTCTTTGGCTGGTAATCTAAGCAATACAGACGCCATCAACTTGAAATTTGGAGGGGAACTGAATTTCTTAACACCAACGGTTACTTTTCCATCTGGTAACTTTGATTGGCAAGAAGGTGGAGATTTAAACATTAGCCCACAAAGTACTTTGACGCTTGCTAGCTCTCTTACCATTCCTCAATTTAGCAACATTAACAATGAAGGTATTTTAACCATTAACACAAATGGTGTTTTGGTAAGCAATGGTGGGCTTGTTGGAAATGGCCTATTAAACTTGAATAATGGGGGTAAATACCTCATCAATTCAACAGTATTTCCATCACTTACTTCAATGAACTGGAACACAGGCGGAGAAATAGAAATTGGGTCTACTGGTACAATGGAAATTACAGAGCCATTTGAAATTCCCTACGGTCGTATATTCACGAATAAAGGCACTGTAAACATTGGTAATGGAGCTATCTTCAGCACGGCTAAATTAACGCAATCGGGTACATTTGATAATTCCCTTGGCAACCTGGTTTTGAAGCCATACGGAACACTTGAATATAAGACTTCACCATCAGACCCTGGACCAAGCTCATTTACTTATCCTTCTGGAAATTTCGATTGGCAAGTGAAAGGGATTGTGAAAGTTGCGGAAAATACCATATTTGATAATCAAAGCCCATTTGATGTCGTTTCTGGAAGAGAACTCATGGTGGATGGCACTTTTGAAAACAATAATATACTAGCTATCAATGGAACGCTAACCGCAAATGGTAATTTAACAAATGAAACAACAGGAGTTTTAAACTTAAATGACGGAGGCAACCTAGTTTTAAATAAAGTAGGAGTTCAAAAACCTGCCAATGTATTCAATTGGGCAAGTGGTGGAACATTGACGATTGGCGAATTAGGAGGTATGGAAGTTTCAACAGCATTTGATATTCCTTCTGGGGCAATTCTGGCAATTGAAGGGAGTTTAAAACAGCTGGGTACTAGCATATTAAACAACTTGGGTTCAATAGACCTAAATGCTGGCGGTAACTTGATTTTGGATTACGATAATGCCCCACTGCCAACTGGAACCTTCAATTGGCAAGGAAATGTAATTTTTGCTGAAAATCGCACATTTAATATTGCTGGAAATTATATGGTTACAGAAAACGGCACCTTGATTAATAAGGGTATTGTTGGGGTAAACGCAAACAGCAATTTAACCATCGAAGGTAGCTTCATAAATGATAGCCTTTTTACAAACAACGGAATAATAAATGTGGGAGACTTTGGATACCTCGCTAACAATAAAAGCTTTGTGAATAACGACACATTACATAATGATAATACCATTGAGAATTTAGGGAAATTTACCAATTCAGCCTCTGGAAACATTTTTAACCACTGGGATTTTTATAATTACGACACGCTTTACAATCAAGGTATTATTAGTGGAGACAATGGTTATTTATATACTGAATTTGGCTTGCTTTTTGAAAATTCGGCAACTGCCCAAATAGCACCTGGTGATGGTCAAAGTGTCGGATATATTTTAGTTGAAGGCGACTTTGATTTAGGTCAAGGTCAAGTAAAAATACAGCTCGATGGAGCCGCTGCTGAAGACCTTTTAGAAGTAAGAGATTTGGCTGTTTTAAGTAATGCTGTTTTAGATATTTCTTTCCTGGCCAATCCTGCAAGTACTCAAAAAGATACGTTGATGCTTTATGGAAGCAAAACAGGTGAGTTTGCACAAGTCAATCTACCAACAATCTCTGGCTATCAATTTACAGTAACTTATACGGCACATTCTGTTATTCTTGAAACAACCAAAGACTGTAATGCTTCCGAGCATATAACAACATCAATATCAGAAAACAAGATTATTTCCGCAGGCCAAACCATAACAGGAAGTGCCATTATAAAAATAAACGCTAGTGTCACCTTTTCTGCCGGAGCTGCGGTTATTTTAGAACCTGGCTTCCAAACTGAAAGTGGATCTGTCTTTCTGGCAGATATTGGGGGCTGCGTTGAGTGATGAGTGCCGTTTAAATAGTAGGGTTTAAAGTCCTTCCTTTTTTGCTATAAGTCTCGGCTTTACATGGAGTTTGTTGTGAGTATCATTTCCTATGCCTTTCGAAAAGAAACCAACTAATAATACTTTGATCACCAGCCCAGCCCGTTTCATCACAAGTGAGTGACCTTACAGCCCTATTATAAATTTAATCCTTTAGAAAAACCTACCTTTAAATATCTCCTTTTTTACTGGTTAAAGAATATTCCAGTAAATGAGCTTGTAAGTTCACTTGCAGCTATTTTTAACAACCCTATTCTTAATCGCAGAGGGGCTTAAAGGTATTGACCAGATCAGACTAAAGCGTTAAAATACCTCCTGAATGAAAAGCTACTTACAAGAAAAGACTGTCCAAACGCATTTATTTATAAAATGGATTATTTCACTTTGTGCATTTTTCATATCTATAGCCTATGTAAATGCTCATGAATCGGATCATAGAATCATTGGAAATGAACCGCCAGTAGAAGATACATTATTTATCACTCGTTGGGACTTATCCAAAGAAGTTATAGACAACCGTATAAATTTCAACATTAGAAAAAGTGGTCCCGTAAATTACACTTGGCAAGAAGTAACATCGGGTACAGGACTTTCCGGTTCTGGAACCGTTTCTGATAACATTTCTGCAGTCTCTATTAGAGACTTACCAGCTGGAGCCATCATAGATGTCAGTATCCATCCTGCTAATTTAAAACAATTTGATGTCCTTAATTTAGGTTACGACCGATTCAAAATAATAGACGTAAAGCAATGGGGTACAGCTGCTTGGACATCTATGAATTCTTCTTTTTATGGTTGTTCTAACCTTAACATAAGTGCCACTGATGTGCCTGACTTATCTGGTGTTACTGATATGAGCAGGATGTTCGCAGGCTGCTCTTCTTTGAATTCTCCTACAAATATTGGATTATGGAATGTAGCTAATGTAACCGACATGAGTGTGCTGTTTAGCAGTGCTAGTGTTTTTAATCAAAACATTGGCACATGGAATGTGGGCAATGTAACCGACATGAGTAATATGTTTAGCTCTGATACTACGTTCAACCAAAATATCGGCTCATGGAATGTGGCAAAGGTTACCGATATGAGGAGGATGTTTGATGAAGCGAGTGCCTTTAATCAAAACATCAGTTCATGGATTGTAACGAACGTAAACGATATGAATTCAATGTTTTACAAAGCCAATGCATTTAATCAGAATATTGGTTCTTGGAATGTGGGCAACGTAACCGAAATGAGTTATATGTTTTACCAAGCCAGTGCATTCAATCAAAACATTGGTTCTTGGAATGTTGTCAATGTAACTAATATGCGTTCAATGTTTTTCCTAGCCAGTGCTTTCAATCAAAACGTTGGTTCTTGGAATGTTGCAAATGTAACCGATATGTATAATATGTTTAGTCAAGCCAACCTTTTCAATCAAAGTTTGACAAGCTGGGCTCCAAAGTTTAATGTGGCAGTAAACTTGGAAGGTTTTTTAAGCAATTGTGGAATGAATATAGCCAATTACGAAGAAACTCTTCTTGGCTTCAAAACATTTGCCCCTCCAAATAGAACAATGGGTGCCTATGGTATGAAGTATTGTGTTGCCTTCGCTGAAAGAGACACGCTTGTGATGCCAATAGCTGAAGGGGGCAGAGGATGGACCATCACAGGTGATAAAAAACACTGCCCCACCTCCACCAGTCTATCCTCAGATCTTAATCCATCATTCTATTCCGACAGTGTAACTTTTTCGGCTACCGTTACTCCAAATATTGCAACGGGTTCCGTTGCTTTTTTAGACGGAACCACTAATATTATTGGTTGGGGTACTATTAGCAATGGAGTCGCTACGTATTCTATAGACATATTGACTGTTGACACCCATTCCATTACAGCCGTTTACCACGGCGATGCTATCTATACTGCCAGTACGAGTGCTCCGGTTTCACAGGTGGTAAATAAAATTAATACGACCACCGTTGTTAGCTCAGATGATAACCCTTCATTAGTGGGCAATAGTGTGACTTTTACCGCTACTATCTCCCCCGATAATATTATGTATGAGGGTTTAGCTTCTTTTACAATTGATGATGTAATAGTTCATGAAGGGATGTTGGGCTACGGGACTTATCGATATACAACCTCCACCTTATCGGCTGGACCACATACTATTTCAGCAAAATATTTAGGTAACGATTATTATGTTTCCAGTAACTCAAGTGAGATTATTCAGGTAGTAAATAAAGTAACCACTACCACTACTCTAAGCTCAAACCTAAACCCTTCTTTGATAGAAGATGATGTAACTTTTACAGCCCGCATTTCTCCAAATAACGCTACAGGAACAGTTACTTTTAAAGATGGCTCTGTAATACTTGGTACAAGAAACGTGAGTGCTGGTAAAGCGACTTTCCTAACCTACTCATTATCCGGCACTACGCACTCCATTACAGCAAGCTATAATGGAGATAATAAAAATGCCACAAGTTCCAGTTCCCCTATACAACAGGTCGTAAATAAGTATGAAACCACCACTTATGTTAGTTCCAATCTAAACCCCTCCATAGTAGGCGACAACGTAACTTTTACTGCAACCGTTTCTCCCTATATTGCCACAGGGGCAGTGACATTTAAAAATGGCACAGAGATACTCGGTACCGGAACTCTAAACGGGAGCGGAATAGCAACGTTCTCTACCTCTACATTGACAGTTGCAACACATTCCATAACCGCCGTTTATGATGGCGATGCCGCTACTTTAGGAAGTACAAGTACGCAAGTTTCACAGGTAGTCAATAACATTAATACCAGATTCATCACTCGCTGGAATTTGGCAGAAGCTGGATCTGGTGCAACTCAATTGAACTTTGAAGTTAGTTCTTATGGGGAGGTAAAATATTCCTGGGAATCAGTTCCTGCAGGAAC
>NZ_JBSRVI010000167.1:0-8053 GCF_055134445.1 Arcticibacterium sp. | reverse complement strand
GTGTTTTTTGTGAAAAATAATTTCATCAGTACTAGCCACATTTTCAGCATGGTTTATGAACTGATAAAAAAATATTTGGTCACATCGTTTGCATATGTCCGCTAATTCAAATTTACTTAGCAGAAATTTTCAATAAAAGACTGTCACTTATGAGTCAAAATATCAGTAAGCCTAGGGTTATCAAAGATTTCGATAAATTGGAGGAAACCATTCAAGAACAAATTAAACTGTCCTACCCATTTGGTTTTGCAGATCACCTTATCCGTTTCACTAATAAAGATGGAGCCTATGTTTCTGCTCTTCCTTTTGAGACGGATGAAAGATATTATCTGGTAAGGATGACTGTGGAGAAAGCAGAATCCATTATTGAGGATGATGATGATTTTGACGATGATGGTAACCTTAAAGAAGAAATCAAAGAAGAATACGCGGACAAGTTTAGCGATCTTGATTATATCAATACCGACGTGGAAAATGATGAAGATAGTGATTCAGATGACGATGATGAAGATTAAGGTCTGAGTCAATATTTGAGATTGGCTTAATCTTTGTAAAATGATTATTGACGAAAGTTTCGTCTAAAAACAAACCAAACACGGTATAAACTCCGTTAGTTGATAAAATACAAAGACTACGAATGAAAAAAATCGCTATACTTTCCTTATTTCTTGGCTTTATGAGCTTGGCTACCATGGCACAAAGCGGAATAAAGTTTGAAGAAAATTCATGGGCAATGGTTGTTTCGAAAGCTAAAGCTGAGAACAAACTTATTTTCCTAGATGCTTATACCGCCTGGTGCGGGCCATGTAAATTGTTACAGAATAATGTTTTCCCAAATGAGGAATTAGGAAAATATTTCAATGAGCATTTCTTAAGTACTAAGATTGACATGGAAAAAGGAGAAGGTCCATCAATAGCCAAAAAATATATTGTGAGGGCATACCCTACGCTTTTATTTATTGACCCTGAAACTCAAAAAGTGGTTCATCAGGCATTAGGATATAGAACTCCAGAGCAATTAAAGCAGGTGGCAAGTGCTGCTATCATTCATGCTGCCGGAGCAAGAGGTAAAACCAAATAAATATATTTGCTAAGCATACAGAGAAGACTCCATGATTAAATTCATGGAGTCTTTTTTATGTCTAAGCTAAGCGTTAAAAGCCCAGTCTAAAAAATGCGGCATAGCCCCATGCCAGGTTTCCTGATTATGTTTTCCACCTAGGACTTCCAGATACTTTATATCCGAGTCTAATTTAAAACCTTTTTGAATCAATAGCTCCATCAGGTCTTGGGTGTCGTCTATGGCATCTATAATGCCGTTATTATTCCTGTCGGCGGTTTCGTCTTCTGTGCCACACTGAAACCAGAAATTAAGGTTACGTTTATAGGGGATGGACTTCACTTTCTCATGGATGATTCTGTGTTTGGAGTCTTGGTATTGTGCCCCATAATCTACACTTCGCCACCATAAAGCACCACTAAAAACCCCTGCCTTGGAGAAAGTATCCGGGTTTTCAATGACCATATCAAAAGCCGACAAACCTCCTAAAGAAAAACCACAGAAAACATGATCGGCATCTTTCAGATTGACTTTAGATTTAAGCTCTGGAAGTAATTCCTTTAAAATAAAACCTTGGTATAAAAAGGATTTATCTCCCCTGCCCTTAAAATCTAAAACACCCACAGTTCCATATTCCGACAGCCTGTTTTCATTACAGTGCACCCCCACAAAAATAAAGGCTTGACCATTATTTTTCCAGAAATCCTCCAGGACTTCACCCATCCTTAGTCGCTCAAAATCCTGCCCGTCGTTCATTAAAAGTAGGGTGTATATCTTGCTATCTGAATAGCCTGGTGGAAGCACCAAATCATAGATAACAGTTCTCTTAAGAAGACCAGAGACCAAAGAGGCCTTTTTAAATAACTTCATGCTTAGCTTTTAAACGGATGAAAATCGAAAATTGTTAAACCTAAATGTTTCTTTCTATCTGTTTTCGACTAATTTGTTACAAAATTAATTCATCCATTCATTAACAACAGAATCAAGTGCAAGAAAATCACACCGCGTTTTATTCCCATGCCTTGGGTAGAGATATAGAATTGATGACTTATGGACACTGGGGTTTTCCAGTTTTACTATTCCCAACCTCTATGGGAGACGTTTTTCAAAATAAAAACTTCGGATTAATAGACAGTGTGGCCGACAAAATTGACCATGGTGATATTAAAATATATTCCGTGGCCAGTATTGACCACGATAGCTTTTATGCCAAACACCTCTCTGGCCAAGAACGAATTGCCAATTATACTAAATACACCCATTTTTTAAAGTACGAACTTGTTCCATTCATTCAGAAGGCATCAAATACACACAGAATAGGCATAGCCGGCTGTAGTTTTGGTGGTTATCATGCCACGAATTTTGCCTTGAAAAACCCCGATGTGGTTGCATTTCTCATTTCTATGAGTGGGTCTTTTAACATCCGTAACTTTTTAGATGACTTTTTTAACGACGAGGTCTACTTTAATAACCCTGTTGATTTTTTACCTCATTCAGACAGTTGGATTTATAATCACATGAATATAGTTTTGGGCACTTCAGATTGGGACATTTGCCGAGAAGACAATATAAGTTTGTCTAAACTCATGGGCGACAAGCAAATAAACCACTGGTACGATGAGAAAAAATGGATAACCCATGATTGGCCTCTTTGGAACATGATGTTCCCTGAATATATTTCTGCATTTTTACATTGAAAATAAAGAAGTACTTAGTCTATTTGAAACAGTATTTGTTTTCTCAAAAGTCTCTCATAACTTTTGAACTTTAAAATATCTAAAATGAAAAAAATTGGTATTCTCTTCGGAATGGAAAACACCTACCCGCATGCATTTGTGGAACGGGTAAATGAACTTACAGGCAAAAAAGACATCATAGCCGAGCAAGTTCAGATAGGAAAAGTAGAACAGGGTGTAGAAACGGAGTATGACGTTATCATTGATCGTATTTCTCAAGATGTACCTTTTTACAGGGCCTATCTTAAAAATGCCGCTTTATGTGGCACTGCGGTTATCAATAATCCTTTTTGGTGGAGTGCAGATGAGAAATTCTTTAATAACTGCTTGGCCGTAAAACTAGGAATACCGGTTCCTAAAACCATGCTGCTTCCTTCTAAAGAGAGGCCCACCGATACCTCGGAGACCAGCTTTAGAAACCTTAAATTCCCGATGGAGTGGAACGAAATGTTTTCGAAAATAGGATTTCCTGCTTATTTGAAACCGCATGACGGTGGTGGCTGGAAAAGCGTTTATAAAGTTACAGGCGAGTCTGACCTTTGGCATAAGCATGAAGAAACAGGACAGTTGGTCATGATGCTGCAAGAGGAAATAGATTTCACAGATTATTACAGATGCTACTGTCTTGACGGTAAAAACGTCCTTATCATGCCTTATGAGCCTAGAAACCCTGCTCATTTGCGTTATGCGACGCAACCAAAAACCACAGGGCCCGAACACAAAAAACTAATGACACTCATTACGAAATATGTGATACAGCTAAATCAGGCATTGGGTTATGATTTCAATACGGTGGAGTTTGCCATTAGAGACGGTATTCCATATGCCATAGATTTTTGTAATCCTGCTCCAGATGCGGATGTATACTCTGTAGGTCAAGAGAACTTTGACTGGGTGGTAGAGAATTCTGCTAAAATGGCGATTGCGAGAGCAAAGAGTAATAAACCAGGTGTAAACAACTGTACTTGGGGTACTTTCTTGCAGTCTTCTATTACCAAGGAGGATATTTTGAAGGTTCAACAATGGTAGCATATGTTAGAAGTTATTGGTTAATGGTTACAATGATTTAATGCTCCAATGATTCAATGGTTCAATGTTTTAATGATTCAATGATTTAATGATTCTTTTTCCAATGATTCAATGGGTTAATGGTTAAAAGTTGAAGGGTTACTGGTTACAATGATTTAATGCTCCAATGGGTTAATGGTTAAAAGTTGAAGGGTTAATGGTTACAATGATTTAATGCTCCAATGTGGTATTGGTTCAAGGTTGAAGGTTAAGGGTTACAATGATTTAATGCTCCAATGATTCAATGTTTTTATGATTCTTTTTCAATGATACCATATGTTAAAGGTTAAAGGTTAAAGGTGAATGATTCAATGCTCCACTGACTTAAGAATTTAATATTTCTTGGACTTCTTTATATATATCTAAATTTTAAACGCTATTAACAAAACAATGTCATTATTCACCCTAGGCATAGAAGAAGAATTTCAGATTATAGACCCGGAAACGCGGGAATTGAAATCTCATATGTCTCAGATTGTAGACAGAGGTCAGGTGATTCTGCAGGAGCGTATCAAACAAGAAATGCACCAGGCCGTGGTGGAAACGGGTACCAACATCTGTCAGAACATTGCGGAAGCTAGAGAAGAAGTACAGTTTCTAAGAAATAATGTGATCAGCCTCGCCGAAGAGAAGAACTTCAAAGTGGCTGCTGCTGGTACGCATCCATTTTCTGACTGGGTGAACCAGCTCATCACCGTGGATGAACGTTACGACGAAATCATCAATGAAATGAGAGATGTGGCTCGTGGTAACCTCATTTTTGGTCTGCACGTTCATGTAGGCATTGAAGACCGCCAAGAAGCCATAAAAATCATGAATGAGGTAAGATATTTCCTTCCTCACATTCATGCTTTGAGTACCAACTCGCCTTTTTGGTGTGGCAGAGACACCGGTTTTATGTCTTACCGCTCCAAGGTTTTCGACAAATTTCCGAGGACAGGAATTCCAGATTACTTCAGTTCTGCAGCCGAATACGATGATTATGTGAACCTTTTGGTAAAAACCAATTGCATTGACAACGGCAAGAAAATCTGGTGGGACATCAGGGTGCACCCCTTCTACCCTACCATAGAATACCGTATCTGTGATGTGCCCATGAGGTTAGACGAAACCATCTGTTTGGCGGCCATTATGCAGGCACTCATTGCGAAGCTGCACAAAATAAGACAAGAAAACCTGAGCTTTAGAAGCTACAGACGCATACTGATAGCCGAGAATAAATGGCGTGCTGCCCGAGACGGCATTCATGCCAATTTGATAGATTTTGGAAAGGAAATAGAAGTACCTTTTAAAGACTTGGTACATGAGCTCCTTCATTTCATAGACGATGTTTTAGACGATTTAGGCTCTAGAAAAGAAGTGGAATATGTACACCAAATTATGAAAAATGGTACAGGTGCAGACAGGCAACTGGCTGTGTATAATGAAACCGGAGATCTTAAAAGTGTAGTGGACTACATAATAGACGAAACCAAATTCGGTCTTTGAACCAAAAATAACGACCTTTGTAGCGTAACAGAATTAAGAGCTTAAATCAATGTCTACCGAAGTAAAAATAGCCATACTCGACCTTTACGATGGCTACCCCAATGAGGGAATGAGATGCATAAAGATGCTTTTAGGGGCATTTCTATCTCAAGAAAATATAAAGGGAAACTACGATATCTTTGATGTAAGAGGAGATGCAGCACTTCCAGAAATAGAGGCTTACGACATCTTTATCTCTACCGGAGGCCCTGGAAGCCCAGTAATCCAAGGTTTTCAATGGGAAACCAAATTTTTTAATTTCTTAGATGCCGTACTAAATCACAACAAAGTCAACGACCATAAAAAACACTTGTTTCTTATCTGCCACTCGTTCCAGTTGATGGTTCAGCGTTTTGGTTTTGGACTGGTATGTGAAAGAAAATCTACCTCTTTTGGCGTTATGCCCATTCATCAAACGCCAGAAGCCAAAGGCGAGGTGTTGTTTGAAGGACTAGAAGACCCTTTTTGGGCCGTGGACTCTAGAGATTATCAGGTCATTCAGCCCAATACAGAGCAGCTGGAAAAAATGAATGCCAAAATACTGGCATTGGAAAAGATAAGACCGCACATTCCGCTAGAAAGAGCTATTATGGGTATTAGGCTTACAGATGAGGTGGTGGGCGTTCAGTTTCATCCAGAAGCAGATGCGGAAGGCATGCAGCGTTATTTTTTACAGTCAGACAAGAAATTGGCAGTGGTCAATGAGCACGGAGAAGAAAAGTATGAGGAGATGATAATGCAACTTGACGACCCAGACAAAATACTATTGACGGAATCCGTCATCATTCCAAGATTTTTAAATCATGCTTTGCAGAGCATCAAAAATGTTCCGCAGCTCATTATATCTAGTCAGCAATAATGCATCTAAAAGAACGCGAAAGCTTTAACGCCTCTTTCTCTACAGAGAAATATGAGAGCATGATTTCGGAGATCAACAGCGAGTTTCCGGGAGCCTTAGATTTTAGAATAGCCGAAAGTCCCATTTTCATTACCAGAGAACTTAAGTCTAAGTTTTTAATGGCGGCAAACGATGTCATCAATGGTATCAAAAAAGACGACTTTATAGCCAAAACGGAAAAGGCCATTCCTGCAGAATACCGCTTTAACGGAGAATCTAAAAATCCTCATTTTTTGTCCATAGATTTTGCCATTGCCAAATCTGCAGACGGAGAGCTAGAACCGCAACTGATAGAGCTGCAAGGCTTCCCAAGCCTATTTGCTTACCAGAGTTATTTGGCAGGTAAATACAAGAAGTTTTTTGCTATATCCAACAGCTTTTCTCCTTATTTCAATAAGTTAAACGCTTTTTCTTATATCAATGAAATGGAGAAAATCCTAAAGGGAAAATCTTCAGAAAATACCATTTTGCTGGAAGTTTACCCCAGTAAGCAAAAAACAAAATTGGATTTTGAAATCACGAAAACCTACTGGGGCATAGACACCGTTTGCTTGAGCCAAGTTTTCTTAAAAGGCGAACATCTTTACTATAAAAACAGTGAAGAGGAAATCAGGATTGACCGGATATATAACAGGATTATTTTTGACGATATAGAGCAAAACTACCCGGAGCTTAAAGTAAGGATTGACTTCATAAAAAAGGCCAAATTAAAATGGATTACGCATCCAAACTGGTTTTATAGGGTGAGTAAGTTTTGTATGCCTTTGCTTAAAGGAAAGTACATCCCCGAAAGCAAATATTTGGATGCTTTAAAAGCATACCCAGAAGACCTGAACAACTATGTGCTTAAGCCACTTTTCTCTTTTGCAGGACACGGCGTAGACCTACACCCTTCGGCAGAAAAACTAGACAGCATAAAAGACAAGGAGAACTACCTGCTTCAAAGAAAAGTACAATACGAGCCGATTGTTAAAAAGCCAGATGGCACCCTTATAAAAGCAGAAGTTCGCCTACTATACATATGGCCAGAAGACAAAGGAAACCCAAGGCTAATGACCAACTTGGCTAGGCTAAGCCAAGGAGAGATGATTGGAGTAGATTATAATAAAGATTTTGACTGGGTAGGCGGCAGCTCCGCATTTTTTGAAACAGATTAAACGACCATGCACTTAAGACAACTTTTCTTAGAAAATATGGCTCAAACGAGCGATTTCCCGCTGGCACTGGAATTTACCAAAGCCGAGGGGGTTTATTTGATAGACAAGTCTGGCAAAAAGTACATTGACCTCATAGCGGGAATAGCCGTTAGTAATGTGGGCCACAGGCACCCAAAAGTGGTACAGGCCATTAAAGACCAAGCAGACCAATACCTGCACCAGATGGTGTATGGCGAATATGTGCAAAGCCCGCAAGTGCTATTAGCCAAAGCCCTTACCGACACACTAAGTCATTATAAAACCAGCAGTGGTTTAAGCATAGACAATGTATATTTTACCAACTCTGGCACAGAAGCCGTAGAAGGAGCCATGAAACTGGCCAAAAGATATACCCGAAGAACAGAAATTATCGCTTATCATAATGCCTACCACGGCAGCACACAAGGGGCACTCTCTTTAGGAGACGAGGAATTTAAAAGAAACTTTAGACCTACCCTACCCGATATACGCAAAATAGCCCGTGAGCATTTTGAGGATTTAAACCTCATTACCGAAAGAACCGCTGCCGTATTTTACGAACCTGTGGGTGGTGAAAGCGGCGTAAGAC